>CAURHZ010000194.1:0-3840 GCA_963524345.1 uncultured Streptococcus sp. | reverse complement strand
TCGTCAATAGCAAGCAAGAATCTAGCAAAGCAGGTATCTATGCTATCGGTGACTGCTGCTACTATGAAGGAAAAATTGACCTGATTGCGACAGGTCTCGGAGAAGCTCCAACTGCTGTTAACAACGCCATCAACTACATCGACCCTGAGCAAAAAGTACAACCAAAACACTCTACTAGTTTATAAAAAAGAACCACGAGTCCTACGATTCGTGGTTTTATAGTTCATCGGCTATAACTGGAGTTTTACTTTGTACCATTTAAAGCATTTGGATATTCTTTACTTTTCGTTTCTATAGTTTCAACTACTTTTGTAGAAAATTCTCCCTTCATCGAACTATCAATATTTTTCGAAACTTCTTTCAAACTTTCTTGAGCACTTAATAGAGAAATTTTCATATATTTTTCTGTATCTTTTTCTATAGTGGAAATACGAGCTTTTTTTGCTGGAGCCAAGATGTTTTTTATAAATGATCGTTCCAACTCTTTTTCAATATTTCTTAGTGCCTCCTCTCCTCCCGCGAAAAAATCATTGATATAATCAAATACATTCGCCATTACTTTTTACCTCGTTCTTCTAAGCGCCGTTGCTGTTCCTGGGCTCTGTCAAGCCCATCTTCTAAAAGACGGTATTGTCGTTTGTATTCTTGCTCTAGCTTCATCTCTTCTTGTTCGAGTTGCCCTTGTCTATTTCGATATGCCATCTCGATTTGCTGACTAAAGTTGGATGCGAGTTGATTGGACTGATAACGCCATTCGGTTGTATCTCCACCTAACTGGTCTAAGGAATGGGAAATGATTCGATGCTTCTCATCAATCATATGCCGCAATTGTTGAAATTTATAGTTGGCTTCCTCATACTGATTTTCGATTTTTTTACAAGAACGTCGATAGTTATCCTCACATTCTTCTAAACGCTGGCGCTTTTTCCAGATGTCATCCTGAATCATAACACACTCTCCCACTGGCTAAATTTACTAGCTAATTCCCTGTCTTCATCTAATTTCTTCTGAATTCCGTTTTGGATTTGCTTTTCCAAGTCTGTAAAATCTTTTTCTAACTGTTTTGCCTTATCTACAACAGGATGAAACCGATTCTGAATGATACCAATAGTTGTTTCATAGTTCAAGCCTCCTTCGGAATAGGCGACCTCTGTTTCATATGAACTAAGGATAAAGCCCCAAGGGACATTACTGCAAGATGCAAATACTTCACTTACGTCTTGAATTCCTCTATTATAGATATTTTTTATAATATCCATCTCCTCTGTGACGATACGGCAAATACCCGAAGCTGCAATCTTAGCTTGCTCAGAGTCCAGAAAGAGTTGTTCCCCTGCTGTATATCCATCGGAAGACAATATATTTTTAAGTGTTTTATACCCTTCCATTTTAATCAGAAAGTCGTTATATGCGACTGTACTGGTGTTGGAGAAAATTTTTATTTTCCCATCCTTATCCAAGCGATAACCATAGGTCATATGTTGATTGATAGGGTCTTCTGATTCACTATCTACATAATAAACCATACCTACAGACCCGATACTGCCCTTGGCAATATCTCTACCAACCATGCTAATATTATCTTTAGCGTCAGCATAGTTATAGATACGCCCTTTAATCTGATCAACAATTTTTCTCTGTTCGGGGCTAAGGATTCGATAGATATCAGGCCCGTTAAAGATATAAGCCTGTTGGATTCGTTCGATTTGGGCCGCTTCAAGGGCAGCCATGGCATACTGAGCATCCATAGATCCAAGCGAATGCCCATAGATATTAATCTTGGCATTGGGATATTTTTCCATGATGTCTTTTAAAGCTCTGGCAGAAGCCTTTAATTGCTCAGTAGATTGATCTTGATCGCTGGGAACATTTTGTTTCAGGATATGCGTTCCAATCACGAAATCATTTTCTGCCCAGTCATTCCAGACATCTGCTGTTTCTTTAAAAATATGATCTGGGCCCGTAGAACCACGAAAGAGGACCGTTACTTCCTCTACATCCTCAGCATTTTCTTTGGGATTTTTTACAACCGCATAAACCTGCTCACCCGCTCCTGTAGTATTGTTGTATACTTGGGTGACAGTGCCAACGCTTCTATCATATTGGTCCTTAACCTCACGATTAATTGAGTTATCGTTATATTCAGTCATTGCAATCTGAAGATTTGAATCATCGACATATTTTCTCATTTTTTAGATTCCTTTAACATAGATGATAATTTAGGTGATACAGTATATCCATAAGATTCATAATTTCCTGAATTATCTTTTATTAAGCCAAAGTGAAAATCTAATTCCTTATCATTATTAAAATATATCCTTACCATTAGTCCTCCCATTGGATTATACTCTAAAGTTTCTGTATCAATATCATATGATTTAATGATTCCATCTTCTGTTAATGCTTTAGGATCATTTGCCTTCATATGATTTTCATAAACCTTCTTTGCCTCATCGCTGGTCGCGATGGCAATCATTTCTTGTTTCTTTTGATATTGGTGCATGCTACAACCTCCTATTGTGATTCCAATTACTGCTAAAATACTAAATAAAATAATCATGCTTTTTTTAGGTTTTTTCATGGTGCCTCCTTTATGCTATCCTATCAATGAATTAGGGACTAACTTACTCATAGTATAGCATAACTTTCCTGTACCTTATCAGCTTTTTCATCAGGATTTTTTACAACCGCATAAACCTGCTCGCCAGCTCCTGTAGTATTGTTGTAGACTTGGGTGACAGTGCCAAGTTGATCTCCTCTTTGAGTTTTCACAACATGATCTAAATCCATTTCAGAGTCATACTCTGTCATTGCTATTTGAAGATTTTTATCGTTTACATAGTCCTTAATCATTTTTTCCTTCTTCCAAAATCCTGTTTAGGTCACCAGTATATCCATAGTATGCAGTACTATAGGTACCATCTCCATTATCTATTAAGTTAAAATTCATCCTAAGATCTTTTTTCCCGTTCAAAAATAAACGTACCATTAAACCTCCCATTGGATTATAGGAAAGTTTTTCTTTATCAATTTCATAACTCTTAATGATACCCTCTTCGGTCAGTGCTTTGGGATCTTCTTTCTTTAAATATTCTTCATAAACCTTTCTCGCCTCATCACTTGTCGCGATGGCAATCATTTCTTGTTTCTTTTGGTATTAGTGCATGCTACAACCTCCTACTGCGATTCCAATTACAGCTAAAATACTGAATAAAATAATCATGCTTTTTTTAGATGTTTTCATGTTTCCTCCTTTATGCTATCCTATCAATGAATTAGGAACTAACTTACTCATAGTATAGCATAACTTTCCTCACATCCTCAGCTTTTTCATCAGGATTTTTTACAACCGCATAAACCTGCTCGTCCGCTCCTGTGGTATTGTTGTATACTTGGGTGACAGTGCCAAGTTCGCTTTCATATTGGTCATATAAAGTTCTTTCCTCGCCCATATTATCCTGATACTCTGCCATTGCAGTTTGAAGGTTATTTTCTTTAACATAATTTTGTGTCATTAATTATTTCCTTTCAAAAGTTTGGATAATTTTGGTGAAGTAGAATAATATGCTGAATGGTATGAACCATCTTTGTTTTCAATCAAATTATAATTTATATTTAATTCATTATCTTTGTTGATAACCACCGAAACCATCAATCCCCCCATTGGATTATAATCTAAGCTACTTTCATCAACAACATAATCCTGGATAACACCTGCATTAGTAAATGCATTAGGATCCTTCGATTTCATAAAATGTTCATAAACCTTCTTCGCCTCATCGCTGGTCGCGATGGCAATCATTTCTTGTTTCTTTTGGTATTAGTGCATGCTACAACCTC
>CAURHZ010000193.1:0-3877 GCA_963524345.1 uncultured Streptococcus sp. | reverse complement strand
AAACTCTGAATCCTTTAGAGGCAGACCCACAAAATGACAAGACTTATCTAGAAAACCTAGAAGACAATATGAGTATTTTAGCAGAAGAATTAAAGTGAGGAAAGAATGAAAATCAATAAAAAATATCTAGCTGGGTCAGCGGCTGCACTTGTTTTAAGTGTCTGTGCTTATGAACTAGGTTTGCATCAAGCCCAAACTATAAAAGAAAATAACCGTGTTTCATATATAGATGGTAACCAACCAAGCCAAAAGGCAGAAACTTTGACACCTGATGAAGTCAGTAAAAAAGAAGGTATTAATGCCGAGCAAATCGTTATCAAGATTACGGATCAAGGTTATGTGACTTCTCATGGAGATCATTATCATTACTATAATGGCAAGGTTCCTTATGATGCTATCATCAGTGAAGAACTTCTGATGAAAGATCCAAATTATCAGTTGAAGGATTCAGATATTGTTAATGAAATCAAGGGTGGCTATGTGATTAAGGTAGATGGTAAGTATTATGTCTATCTTAAGGATGTGGCACATGCTGATAATGTTCGAACAAAAGAAGAAATTACTCGTCAGAAGCAGGAACACAGTAGTAATCACGGAGGAGGTTCTAGCGATAATGCGGTAGTAGCTGCTAGAGCTCAAGGCTGCTATACAACGGATGATGGTTATATCTTTAATGCATCTGATATTATAGAAGATACAGGTGATGCCTATATCGTTCCTCATGGCAATCATTTCCACTATATTCCTAAGAGTGACTTGTCTGCCAGTGAATTAGCTGCAGCTCGAGCTTTCTTATCTGGAAAAGGTAATCAACCAAGCTCAGTTGGGTATCGTCCTTCAACAAATTCTTCTAGCAGTAGCGCATCAGAGACATCGAATAGTAGTTCATATGGACAAACGAATCAAAGCAATGTTGAGGCAAATACCAGAAGATGGACTCCAAGTGTTAGCCCACAAGTGGATAATAGCTATCAAGCAAATCCAAGTGAAGACGTATCTAGTCTCTTGAAACAACTTTATGCCTTGCCGCTTAGTCAACGACACGTGGAATCAGACGGACTTGTCTTTGATCCAGCGCAGATTACAAGAAAAACTGCGAATGGTGTTGCAGTGCCCCACGGAGACCATTATCACTTTATCCCTTATTCTCAAATGTCTGATTTAGAGCAGAAGATTGCAAGAATGATTTCTGAAAATTATCAAGGAAATCATACTACTGCAGGTGGTAAAGAATTAAAGCCAATTCCGAATCCAATCCTTCCAAATCCAATTCCATCTCCTGTTTTGCCAGCTCTTAGCTTAAAACCTTTGAAACCTATTGTAAAGCCAGTTCCTAGTCCAAATCCTAAAATAGACTCAAATTCTTCTTTGGTTAGTCAGCTGGTACGAAAAGTTGGAGAAGGATATGTTTTCGAAGAAAAAGGAATTTCACGCTATGTCTTTGCGAAAGATTTACCATCTGAAACTGTTAAAAATCTTGAAAGCAAGTTATCAAAACAAGAGAGTGTATCACACGCTTTAACTGCTAAAAAAGAAAAAGTTGCTCCTCGTGACCAAGAATTTTATGATAAAGCATATAATCTGTTGGCTGAGGCTCATAAAGCCTTGTCTGAAAATAAAGGTCGCGTTTCTGATTTCCAAGCCTTAGACAAATTAGCAGAACGCTTGAATGATGAATCTTCTAATAAAGGAAAATTGGTAGATGATTTATTGGCATTCCTAGCACCAATTACTCATCCAGAGCGACTTGGCAAACCAAATTCTCAGATTGAGTATACCGAAAATGAAGTCCGCATTGCTCAATTAGCTGATAAGTATACAACTTCAGATGGTTACATTTTTGACGAACATGATATTATCAGTGATGAAGGAGATGCCTATGTAACGCCTCATATGGGACATAGTCACTGGATTGGAAAAGACAGCCTTTCTGATAAGGAAAAAGCTGCAGCTCAATCTTATACTAAAGAAAAAGGAATTCTACCTCCGTCAGCAGACGCAGATGCTCAAGCAAATCCAACTGGAGATAGTGCAGCGGCTATTTACAATCGTGTGAAAGGGGAAAAACGAATTCCACTCGTTCGACTTCCATACATGGTTGAGCATACAGTAGAAGTTAAAAATGGTAATTTAATCATTCCTCATAAGGATCATTACCATAACATTAAATTTGCTTGGTTTGATGATCACTCATACAAAGCTCCAAATGGTTATACGTTGGAAGATTTATTTGCAACGATTAAGTATTATGTTGAACATCCTGACGAACGTCCACATTCTAATGATGGATGGGGCAATGCCAGCGAGCATGTCTTAGGTAAGAAAGACCACAGTGAAGATCCCAAAAAGAACTTCAAAGCGGATGAAGAACCAGTAGAGGAAACACCTGCTGAGCCAGAAGTCCCTCAAGTAGAGACTGAAAAAGTAGAAGCCAAGCTCAAAGAAGCAGAAGCTTTACTTGCTAAAGTAATGGATGCTAGTCTGAAAGGCAATGCGACAGAAACCCTAGCTGGTTTACGAAATAATTTGAGTCTCCAAACCATGGATAATAATGGTATCATGGCAGAAGCAGAAAAATTACTTGCGTTGTTAAAGGGTAGTAATCCTTCACCTGTAAATAAGGAAAAAACAAATTAATGAAAAATGGGAGTCTCGATAAAGAGACTTTCATTTTTATTATGTATATACGAAAAATTCTTGACAAGCAGTACTAAAAAGAGTAAACTATTAACTAGTTAATTAACTGGTTTATTGTTTTATAGTGAATCAAATAGAGTTAAGAAAAGAGGAAAGAATGAAAATCAATAAAAAATATCTAGCTGGGTCAGCAGCAGCACTTGTTTTAAGTGTCTGTGCTTATGAACTAGGTTTGCATCAAGCTCAAACTGTAAAAGAAAATAATCGTGTTTCATATATAGATGGTAACCAACCAAGCCAAAAGGCAGAAAATTTGACACCTGATGAAGTCAGTAAAAAAGAAGGTATTAATGCCGAGCAAATCGTTATCAAGATTACGGATCAAGGTTATGTGACTTCTCATGGAGATCATTATCATTACTATAATGGCAAGGTTCCTTATGATGCTATCATCAGTGAAGAACTTCTGATGAAAGATCCAAATTATCAGTTGAAGGATTCAGATATTGTTAATGAAATCAAGGGTGGCTATGTGATTAAGGTAGATGGTAAGTATTATGTCTATCTTAAGGATGTGGCACATGCTGATAATGTTCGAACAAAAGAAGAAATTACTCGTCAGAAGCAGGAACACAGTAGTAATCACGGAGGAGGTTCTAGCGATAATGCGGTAGTAGCTGCTAGAGCTCAAGGCTGCTATACAACGGATGATGGTTATATCTTTAATGCATCTGATATTATAGAAGATACAGGTGATGCCTATATCGTTCCTCATGGCAATCATTTCCACTATATTCCTAAGAGTGACTTGTCTGCCAGTGAATTAGCTGCAGCTCGAGCTTTCTTATCTGGAAAAGGTAATCAACCAAGCTCAGTTGGGTATCGTCCTTCAACAAATTCTTCTAGCAGTAGCGCATCAGAGACATCGAATAGTAGTTCATATGGACAAACGAATCAAAGCAATGTTGAGGCAAATACCAGAAGATGGACTCCAAGTGTTAGCCCACAAGTGGATAATAGCTATCAAGCAAATCCAAGTGAAGACGTATCTAGTCTCTTGAAACAACTTTATGCCTTGCCGCTTAGTCAACGACACGTGGAATCAGACGGACTTGTCTTTGATCCAGCGCAGATTACAAGAAAAACTGCGAATGGTGTTGCAGTGCCCCACGGAGACCATTATCACTTTATCCCTTATTCTCAAATGTCTGATTTAGAGCAGAAGATTGCAAGAATGATT
>CAURHZ010000192.1:0-3878 GCA_963524345.1 uncultured Streptococcus sp. | reverse complement strand
ACTGGATTTTCAATCACTTCATCTTCGATAAAGTCCCCAAGGTGGCTATCATCCTCTTCACCGATAGGAGTTTCAAGGGATACCGGTTCTTGGGCAATCTTCAAGATTTCACGAACCTTGTCAGGGGTCATATCCATACGTTCAGCGATTTGTTCTGGTGTTGGATCTTGTCCCAATTCTTGAAGGAGATTACGTTGTTCACGAACCAATTTATTAATGGTTTCAACCATGTGAACTGGGATACGGATGGTACGAGCTTGATCAGCGATGGCACGAGTGATAGCCTGACGAATCCACCAAGTTGCGTAAGTTGAGAACTTAAATCCTTTAGAATAGTCAAACTTATCAACTGCCTTCATCAAGCCCATATTCCCTTCTTGAATCAAGTCAAGAAACTGCATACCGCGTCCAACATAGCGTTTGGCAATAGAAACAACTAAACGAAGGTTGGCTTCCGCAAGGCGTTGTTTAGCTTCGATATCGCCAGCTTCAACTGCTAGCGCCAATTCTTTTTCCTCTTCATTGGTCAAGAGAGGAACGACCCCAATTTCTTTCAAGTACATACGGACAGGGTCATTGACCTTAGCCGAAGTTGAGCCAATCAAGTCCTCATCACTGAGTTCTGGTTCTTCTTCAGTGCTAAGAACACGCGCACTCGGATTTCCTTCGTTATCTGTGATAGAAATCCCTGCATCCTGAATTCGTTGCAAGAGATCTTCAATCCCATCAGCATCCAAGGTAAAAGGAATAACTAGACTAGCATTGATTTCATCATCAGTTGCTGTCCCTTTTTGTTTATGATTACGGATAAATTCTGCTACTTGTACGTCAAATGTTGTTACTTCTTTTTGTTTTGTTGCCATTATTACTCCATTCTTCTCTTTTGGGAAATTAAACGTTCCAATTCTTCTAGGGCTGTGTCGGTATCTCCTACATGGCTCGCTTCCTGCACCTTCTTTTTGATTCTCATATTGTCCTGATTCAAGAGAGCCTTGTTTCGAGTCATTTCTACTTCACTTAGTTCATGCGGTGACATCTCAGCAGGCAAATCCTGAGCTAAGACTTGATACCAAGCTCTTTCAACTTCGTCTGTCTGTTCTGCTAGAACTTCTGGAGGAAGATTTCCATACTGGCCAAGCAAGTCATATAAGACCTGAAATTCAGGTGTGTCAAATGCAAAGTCTTCTCGCAAACGGTAATTGTTTAAAACAAGGGGGGATTCCATCATTCGATAAAGTAGATGAGCTTCTGCCCTCATAATAGCCGATAACTGCTTGGTGACAGGCATAGTGATTGGTGTCTGTCTGGAAATTCCTTCCATGCGATTCTGCCTTTGTGCCTGACGACTCTCATTAACAATCTGCTCAATCTGAGCATAATCAAAGGACGCCAAACTGTCAGCTAAAATATGAATATAACTGTTTTGAGCAGTGATAGACTTTTCTTGAACAATCAAGGGAGCTATTTTTTCAATAAATTCAATTTGAGCTTGCAGATTTTCACTATTTTCAGGTTTGTACTGGTAAATGTAGAACTCAATCGGACTAATACGAGTTTTCGTTAATAGATAGGCCAAGTCTTCTGGTCCATTTTTTTGTAGATACTCATCAGGATCCAAGTTATCAGGCATGCTGACGATTTGCACAGGCATATCACCAATTTCATCCAGCGCTTTCAATGTCGCTGCTTGCCCAGCCTTATCGCCATCGTAAACAAGAACCAATTTCTTGGTTAACCTTTTCAGATGCTCAACATGCTCACGACTCAAGGCTGTTCCCATAGATGCGACAGCATTTCCGATTCCAGCCCGATAGGCTGCAATGACATCCATGAACCCTTCCATGAGGTAAATCTCACTGGTTTTACCAGAAGATTTTTTTGCCCTATCCATATGATATAATTCGTAACTTTTGTTAAAAATTGCAGTCGATCGGCTATTTTTATACTTAGAAGTTTGTGAATCCGTTTTCTGCCAGATACGACCTGAGAAGGCAATGACCTTTCCCTGGTCATTTGTCAGAGGAAACATAATCCGATTGTGAAAGGTATCTACAAATTGATTAGCATCCGATAGATAAAACAGTCCCGAATCCAAAAAATCCTCTTCACGATATTGACCAGACAAACGTTGATACAGATAGTTTCGTTCTGGAGGTGCTAAACCAATCCGAAAATGCTTGAGCACTTCATCTGTCAAACCACGCTGATAAAGGTAGTTTCTGGCCTCTTCGCCCATGGTTGTTGTCATGAGAATAGCATGATAAAATTTGGCAGCATCTTCGTGCATATCATAAAGAGCTTGGTGAGGAGAATCTGGCTTCTGTTCACTATAAAGCGGTTTTTCCACCTCTATCCCAACACGCTGACCTAAAATTTGGACAGCCTCCATAAAGGGAACCCCTTGGTACTCCTCGATGAACTTAAAGACATCTCCAGAGCGACCACAACCAAAACAGTGATAAAACTGCTTGTCCTCAACAACGTTGAAAGAAGGTGTTTTTTCACCATGAAAAGGACAGAGCCCTAGATAGTTCCGTCCTGCCTTTTGTAAAGAAATCACATCTCCTATGACTTCCACAATGTTGGCATTGTTTTTGATTTCTTCAATGACTTGTTTGTCAACCATACACAATACCTCCATGTTATCATAGTTTACTTTATATAGTATACTTTATTTCAGAAAAAAAGTAAACCATTTCACTCATTTTCCCTACTTTATTCAAAGAGTTGATAATAATCAGAGATTTTCATTTTTGCTTTTTCTTCTTGCTTCAAATCTTGGATAACTCGTCCTTCTTTCATGACAATTAAGCGATTTCCATATTTGAGAGCATCTTCCATATGATGGGTAATCATAAGCGCTGTCAATTGATCTTTCTTGACAAATTCATCTGTCAATTCCATCAAGGCCACACTGGTCTTTGGATCCAGGGCCGCAGTATGCTCATCTAGCAAGAGTAATTCAGGACGCTTCAAGGTTGCCATCAAGAGACTCAAGGCCTGTCTTTGACCACCTGATAAAAACTCAATCGGTGTATTCAAGTGTTTCTCAAGACCATTTCCTACTTTTTCAATAGTAGCCTGAAACTCATCCTTATAACTAGCCAGACGTCTTGGAAAGAGTCCACGCTTTTCACCACGGAACTTAGCAATCAAGAGATTTTCAGCCACTGTCATACGAGGAGCTGTCCCCATCTTTGGATCTTGGAAAACACGAGAAAGATACTTAGCTCGCTTCTCTGGTGAAAATTTGGTAACATCTTCACCCAAAATACGAATAGTTCCACTGGTTAATGACAAGGTTCCTGCAATGGTGTTAAAGAGGGTCGATTTACCAGCACCATTTCCACCCAAAATCGTGATAAAATCCTGTTCAAAAATTTCTAAGGAAACATCATTTAAAATAATCTTTTCTTCATCAAAGCCATTTTTAACGACTTTGGTTGCATTTTTTAATTCTACAATTGCTGTCATTTGCTTAACTTGGCTCCTTTCAAGATGGTTTGCTTAAATGTCGGAATCATGAGGCAGACTGCTAAAATCACGGCACTGTATAGACGAAGGTAACTTGTGTTAAATCCAAGCGCGATAACTGCCCATACTAAAAATTGATAGGCAATAGAACCGACAACGATGGTAACCAGACGCTCTGCTAAGCTCAAACTTTTGAAAATAACTTCTCCAATAATCAAGCTTGCAAGCCCCACAACGATAACCCCGATTCCTCGAGATACATCGGCATACCCTTCTTGCTGGGCAATGAGGGCACCTGCAAGGGCAATCACACCATTTGATAATACCAAGCCCATGAGCTCCATGCGTCCAGTATGAATCCCGAAACTTCTAGCCATATCAGGATTGTCACCTGTAGCAATATA
>CAURHZ010000191.1:0-3894 GCA_963524345.1 uncultured Streptococcus sp. | reverse complement strand
AATACCTTTATGAACTGTTCAACGGACACGTACTCGTGTTCTTTCGGTTTGCACACTTTTATTTGTAGAATCTTTGAAAACTGTGATGCCAGTCCAGATGCTTGAAGCTCTTTTTTTACTGTATTTACATCAAGATTTTCATCTGTATCCTGCTTGCTATCTCTGAATGTATAATCCAATATGTGGATTTGATTGCCTGAATTGCCACTTGCAATGGCAACACCTGCTCCAAAGAGGCACAAGGCAGAGAAGATTAAGAGGGAGCAGATGGCCAGTATAGTTGAGCGCTGGATAACTAATTCCTGAATCTGTCTAAAATTATAGGCATGAAGTTTTCGATTGTTTCCAAGCTTGACCAAAAAGTCTATAAATAAACGCATACCAAAGAAGAGGAGGATAGTTCCTAGAGTCCCCAAGAAAACAGTGATGCCCATGGTTATGACACTCTCCCAAGCTCGTCCACTCATACCCATGTAATAGGCTGTTCCAAGAAGTAAAATCCCTAGGACAGAAGCAAGAAGGTACACCCCCTTGGGGAGTAGTTTCTTCATCCCAGAAGGAGAATAGGCAAGCAGGTTTCCGATTTCCTTATTGGCTGTTTTTGCACTTAAAAGGACAAAAACAGCTAATTTTACGGCTAGGAAGCCGATGACTGTATACAGTAGAGCTGTAGTAGATAGAGAAAATTGATGTTCAATAATCCCTAGCCCAACAATTTTAGCGGTTATTAGGCTAATCAGTTCTGAAATCAAGATTGAAATTGGAAGACCTATTCCAAGAGCAAGGATACTGTTTCTCAAATCCTCGAGTAGGAGCAGCAAGAACAGTTTGCTTCTTCGCATCCCTAGCGTTAGATAGACACCAAATTCATGTTTTCTCCTTTCGATCTGGATACTGCTTGCGAAGTAGACTAGAAAAAAGAGAATAAAGAGGGTTGCTACATAAAGAATGGGAATCATGCTAAAGAGTTTATTTACAGCGTCACTCTCTATTTGTTTGAGAAAGATCATCACATCTTGATGGGACAAAGAAAGGATGATGTAAAAGGAGATAATAGAAAGAACCATGGAACTGAAATACAAGCCATTATTCTTTCGATCCCTCTTGCTATTTCTTGAGACTAATTTAGAAAACATTGCCATCACCTCCAGCCAGTGCAGACATGACCTTTAGTATTCTGTGGTAAAAATCTTCTTGACTTTCTCTTGGATAATCGCGTCGAATTTCATGGAATAGTTTTCCGTCTTGGATAAACAAGATGCGGTTGCAAAAGCTGGCAGCGACTGAATCGTGGGTCACCATGAGAATGGTGGTTTCTTCCACTTGATTCATTTCAGCTAATTTTTGCATCAAAATGGTCGCATTTTTTGAATCCAAAGCCCCTGTGGGCTCATCCGCAAATACAATCTTAGGGTCTAAAATCAAGGCACGCGCAGCAGCTACCCTTTGCCGTTGACCACCTGATAATTGAGATGGGAACTTATCCAGAAGTTCAGAAATATCTAGATATTGGGAAAGCAATTCTAACCGAACCTTGCTTTCGTTGGCATCGACCTTGTGCAAAGACAAGGGAAGTAAAATATTTTCTTTGGCTGTCAGATTGTCCAAAAGCTCAAAATTCTGAAAGAGGTAGCCAATTTCCTTACCACGATAATCAGCTAACTGACTACCTTTTAACTGACCTAAATCCTTTTCTTGCATTTGAATGGAACCGTCAGTTGGCTTGATGATAGTGGCGAGACAGTTAAGAAGTGTTGTTTTCCCAGATCCACTGCTCCCCATAATCCCTAAGAACTCACCTTTTACAACTTGAAAAGATATGCCGTTCAAGGCCTCGGTGATATTCGGTTCTTTTCCATAATGCTTTTTTAATGATTCTACTCGTAAAATTGTGTCCATGTGAAACACCTCCATCTTTTGTTACTTTCATTTGTTACTTTCATTATAATATGAATCCGAGCAGAATAACACTTACGGATGATGTAAGAAATCTTTATCGCTGACTTTTATAGTCAGGTTATTGGAGCTATACTTACTATATTATAGCATGGTTTCAGGGATTTAAAAAGAGGAGTAGAGGTTGAGAAATTTTCCTAATATTGAAATCATAAAAAATAATACCACTGAAGTTCATGCTCCAGCGGTATTATCTTACAGGAAAATCTATTTCCGTTCTTATTTTCTATTGTTACTTCATTTAAATCTGACAAAGAATAATTGTAGCAAGCTAGTTTTAAAGAATTCTCTTCAGCCTACACTATTTTTTATCCAAAGATAAATCTCACTATACGATTACTGGTTTTCTCTGTTGCTTTATTAATATCATCTTTTTTCCAATATGGCTTTACATCATTGCCATAAGTTTTTACAAGAGCAGTCTCTAAGGGATAAATGCTATTAACATAGCCTAATTTACTCTTTTGTGTTGTAGATACCTTTGTTCTAAACCATTCATTTCCAATTGTTTATAACCAATAAAACAGTAAGAGAATTTGATTTTATTGATTTATAATTATAATAGGTTAGATTTGTATAGTATTAAATTTTCGGAGGATACATAGATGCTAAGAGAAGGAGTGACTATTTACGATTTATTAATTTCGTGTCCCGGGGATGTTACTGGCTATCTTCAATTAATTAAGGAAGCTGTTGATAATTTTAATAAACTATATGGTAGTTTGAATAATATACAAGTATCAATCAAGCATTGGTCAACGGATAGTTTTCCTGAATCAGGTGATAAACCACAGGAATTATTGAATAAGCAAATTGTTAGGGAATGTGATGCAGCTGTTGCTATATTTTGGACAAGATTTGGTACAGCAACAGATAATTATGGATCAGGAACGGAAGAAGAAATTGAGGAGATGCTATCAGCTGATAAACAAGTTTTTATGTACTTTTTAGAAGCTCCGATAATTCCGTCTAATATAGACATTAAGCAATATGAAAAAGTGCAAGAATTTAAAGAAAGATATAAAGATAGAGGGATATTTTTTATAGTTAATGACGAGAGTGATTTTCAAAGGCTTTTTACAAATCATCTATCACTTTATTTTTTAAAATTAATTTCAGAAAAAGAAACTTATCAAAACGAAAATATAAAACCGTTTGTGACAATAAGGGATAAAAATACATTATCTGACGAAAATGTTTTACCTAAACAATTTAGTTTACTGGAGTCAAAATTTATCAATGAAAAGCAAAGTAGGATTAATGAATATATAGATGAACTAAACAGTACCGTAATTTCTGAAGAATCAGGTATATTAGAAGATAAAACTAAAAAGTTGATCATGCCTTCAAAAGAAGATGCGAATGTTGATTTTCTTTATAAAATGGCTGATTCTGTGGTTATTAGTGATGAATTCAAAGATACTATAAATGATTTCGCTAAAGAAAACCAAATCAAACTACATGAAAATTTTTGGTACTTAGGAAATTTAAGGAAAGATAAATTTCAGGTGAAAATTCCTTTCGGTAACAGTAGTCCTTCGTATATAGGGTCTGACAAGGAAAAGAAACGCTTTTCTAAATTAAACAAATTATATTGGGAAATAATATCTTACAAAGGGTATATTGAATATTTCACATACATAGATAACATTAAATTTGTCGAATTAATCGTTTCTAACTTAGGTAAAACATATGATGAAGATATCGATATAAAACTGATGGTACCAAAAGGTTGTCTGCTAAAACATAATAACTTACTTTATCCAGGAGAAAACATAATTGAGGAGATACAGGGAATTGAATTAGATGAATTTCTATTTAAAATTAAAGAAAGTGACTCAGTTGATGCTTACGCTTATTTTCAAATAATCCCATCAAATATAGAAAGAATTAATATTAATCCGCTTATCGCATATACTATAAGACCTGGTTATGAAG
>CAURHZ010000190.1:0-3899 GCA_963524345.1 uncultured Streptococcus sp. | reverse complement strand
TTACCGCGTGAGTCTAGGACTTCGCGAGCGTAAACATCAGTAATAATTGACATTTTTTACTCTCCTTATGAGTTAAATTTTTTACACCTCTATAATACCTTAAAAGCCCTCCTTTTTCAAGAAAAAACGTTATCTTTGTGCAAATTTTCCTTAACTTTATAAAGTAATCGCTTTCTTTTATCTGTTTTATTCTAACTTTTATGATATACTGTTTTCATGACAGATTTATCAAAACAATTACTTGAAAAAGCTCATGGTGGAGCAAAATTAAATCCGGATGAGCAAAGACGCTATCTTGGTACCTTTGAGGAAAGAGTTCTTGGATATGCAGATATTGACACAGCCAATAGCCCTCAGTTAGAAAAAGGCTTTTTATCTATTTTAGAAAACCTTCAGGAAAAAGCAGAGCCACTATTTGTAAAGATTTCTCCAACTATCGAATTTGACAAGCAAGTTTTCTACTTAAAAGAAGCAAAAGAAACTGATAGTCAAGCTACCATTGTATCTGAAGACCACGTTTCTTCTCCTTTTGGCCTGATTATCCACACCAATGCACCAGTACAAGTAGAAGAAAAGGACCTTCGACTTGCTTTTGCAAAACTTTGGGAAGTTAAAAAGGAAGAACCAGCCAAAACATCCTTATGGAAGAAATGGTTTGGCTAAATCTTAGGCATATTTAATAAGTGTCCAATATTAGCAGCTGTGTGTTCCAGATAGAGACTGGCATTTTTCAAACTATCTTCTAGAGGCTCACTCTTTTCCAAAATTGAAAAGGCGGCTTGGATATTTTCAAATGGTAGGGAAGGTAAATCTTCTGCAAGACTACCACAAATAGCAATAACAGGAACTCCGACAGGGGTTCTTTTTGCAACACCTGTAGGTGCTTTACCTGCTAAACTTTGACGATCTAGCCTTCCTTCTCCTACAACAACCAAGTCAGCATGTAAAACTTTCTTATCAAAGTTGATCAAGTCCAGGCACGTATCAATTCCAGACACGATATTTGCCTGAGCAAAGGCACACAAACCGCCAGCAATGCCTCCACCAGCTCCTGCTCCTTTAATTTCCAAAGTTACAGGTGAGGCTTTTTCATAAAAATCTTGGATTGCCTGATCTACGACTGCAAACATAGTAGGATGTAAACCTTTTTGCTTTCCAAAAGTGTAGGTCGCACCTTGAGGACCACATAAGGGACTCACGACATCTGCTAAAATACGAATTTGAACATCTTCAGGAATTTCATAGAGATTTTCTGTTGAAACAGAAGCAAAGTTTAGTAAGGATTGGCCGCAAGCAGGCAAGGCATTTCCATCCCTATCATAAAATCGATAACCTAAACCAGCAGCAATCCCAATACCTCCATCATTACTGGACGTACCACCAACGCCGACATAGATATCTTTAATCCCTTGAGTAATGAGATGGCGAATCAACTCTCCAATACCACAAGTTTGGATTTGGAGTGGATTTCGTTTCTCTTGCGGAATCTTTCCAAGGCCAACTAAATCAGCAACTTCAAATAGCGCCAGTTCCCCTTTTTGAAAATAGCGCATGGCTTCTTTTTGTCCAAAAGGCCCTGTAACTTGGAGCCATTTTTCTTCAATGTCGAGAGAATGTCGGATAGCATCTACAGTGCCTTCTCCCCCATCACCAACAGGGCAGAGGAGACAGTCTACATCTGCTAGCGATTCTTGGAACCCTCTCTTAATAGCTTCAGCAACCTTCTCAGCGGTCAAGCTTTCTTTAAATGAATCTGGTGCAATTACAATCTTCATATTGTCCCTCATTCTAAAAAGTCAATCAAAGGAAGAACTTCTAAAAAATCCCTCTTGTCAACATGATGTGGTATTTCTTTTTTCAGCACTTCTTTGGCACAAAAAGCAATTCCCAGTCCTGCAGATTTCAACATCAATAGATCATTGGCCCCATCACCGATTGCAACTGTTCTTTCTTTAGGGAGTTGGAGTTCCTTTCTCCATTGTTCCAGAGTCTCTTGTTTGACCTGGGGACTGATAATTTGTCCAACTAATTTTCCTGTTAAATGACCGTCTTTGACTTCAAGTTGGTTGGCAGAAAAATAGGCAATACCAAGGGATTTTGCAAGCCTCTCAACTATTGGTGTAAAGCCACCAGACACCAGACCAACTAGGATGCCGTTCTTTTGGAGAATAGAGATAAATTTCTGAGCATTTGGCGTTAAATGAATAGTGTTGAAGACTTTATCAAAAACCGAAACAGGAAGACCTTCCAGCAAGGGCACCCTTTTTCTTAAACTGCTTTCAAAGTCTAACTCTCCTCGCATTGTCCGACTTGTAATCTGTGAAATTTCCTCCTCACGACCTGCCTCTCTACCCAAAAGATCAATCACTTCTTCTAGGATTAAGGTTCCATCAACATCCATAACACACAAGCCTTTTACTTGAAGCATCAGTTCTCCTCTCTAAACAGCCCAAAAATCGTATGAAGTCATCATACGATTTTATCTATTAATTAACTAAACTATGGTACAAGTCAAGGTATGACTTGCAGGCTGTATCCCATGAGAAATCACACTCCATAGCTTGTTTTTGTAGGTTTCTCCAAACATCAGGATGGTTTCTATACAAGTCCAAAGCTGTTTGGAAAGTCCAATTTAACCAATAAGGAGATAGATTGTCAAAGCTAAAGCCAGTACCGCTTCCTTCGATTGGATTGAAAGCACGAACGGTATCT
This sequence comes from uncultured Streptococcus sp., assembly GCA_963524345.1. Classification (GTDB taxonomy): domain Bacteria; phylum Bacillota; class Bacilli; order Lactobacillales; family Streptococcaceae; genus Streptococcus. The sequence continues at coordinate 1,187 of CAURHZ010000190.1, read as the reverse complement.
CGTAAGCCACCAACTTCATGAACCAATGGCAAGGTTCCGTAACGCATAGCCATCATTTGAGACAAGCCACATGGTTCAAAACGACTTGGCATGAGGAAGAGATCACAAGCAGCGTAGATTTCTTGAGCTAGTTTGACATCAAAAGTGATATTTGCTGATAGCTTGTCTGGGTAAATCTGAGCAAACCATGAGAAAGCCCCTTCAAAGGCTGGATCGCCAGTTCCCAAAAGAACAATCTGAACATCTTCTTGCAAGATATGGTGAAGACTTTCGACCACCACATCAAAACCTTTTTGACGTGTCAAACGAGAAACAATTCCCACCAGTGGAACGTCAGCTCTAACTGGCAAGCCAACTCTCTCTTGTAATTTTGCCTTGTTCTGAGCTTTACCAGACAAATCTTCCTGATTAAAATGATAGTCTAAAAGGGCATCCGTCTGAGGATTATAAAGGTCAGCATCAATCCCATTCACGATACCAGAAACTTTACCAGATTCCATTCGAAGAATCTGATCCAAGTTACATCCAAATTGACTAGTCATAATTTCATGAGCATAGCTAGGCGAAACAGTTGAAACACGGTCTGCGTAAAGAATTCCAGCCTTCATCCAGTTCAGACAGTTGTTCCAGCGAAGGGTACCATCCGCATAACGTTCAAAGCCCACTCCAAACAAATCCCATAATATTCCTTCTGAAAATTGTCCTTGGAATTCTAAATTATGAATGGTTAAAACTGTTTTAATTCCCTCATAGGCTTGAATCCAACGGTATTTTTCCTTCAACAAAAACGGTATCATGGCTGTATGGTAGTCATGAACATGGAGAAGGTCAGGGATAAAGTCAATTCTTTCCATAGCCTCAATAGCAGCCAGTTGGAAAAAGGCAAAGCGTTCTCCATCGTCAAAATCACCGTAAACATGCCCACGGAAGAAATAATATTGGCTGTCAATAAAGTAGAAGGTTACACCGTTTAAGACGGTTTTCTTAATTCCACAGTACTGTTTGCGCCAACCAACACTCACCTCAAAATGAAGAACATCTTCAATCTGATTTCCAAATTTAGTCTCTACTATGTCATAGTAGGGTAAAATCACTGCAACTTCGTGCCCAGCTTTTACCAGTGATTTAGGAAGAGCGCCAATAACGTCTCCCAAACCACCTGTTTTTGAAAAGGGTGCACCCTCAGC
>CAURHZ010000189.1:0-3903 GCA_963524345.1 uncultured Streptococcus sp. | reverse complement strand
ATACTATGCGTTTTATTCTTTATAATTTAGCTATTTCAAAATTACAAGTTCTCCATTCTTAATTTCCCAAACTTGGTCAAACTTACTTAATAATTCGTTTTGGCGATGTAAAGTAACAATGACGGCACTTGGTAGTTCCAGAACTCTTTCCAATTCCATTTTAAACTGATTAGTATCCAAGGCAGAGAAAGGTTCGTCTAGGATAAGCAATGGATTTTTACGATTTTTCTCACGATTTAAATACATTCGTTGTTGCTGACCACCTGACAGGGATTGTGGTGGAATTTTTTCAAAATCTTCTTCTCTGAATTTTTCATTGAAACTATTGAATAGCGTTACATTATTTTCATAACTCGAAATAAATGTATGTTCTTGTTGCAGAATCATACCGAATCTTCCCCAAAGATGGTCCAAAACAAGCCCATCTAGCACAATTTGTCCTTCAAAATCTTCATCTGTTCCATTTAAAATGTTGAGAAGACTACTTTTTCCAGACCCATTCTTACCAATAAGCGCAATTTTATCCCCTTTTTGAATCGTAGCGGAAGTAATTATCAATTTTGATTCTCCCAGTTGTTTGGAAATGTTTTTCAAAGTAATCGTATCAAAAGAATGTTGAGGTGCTTGAACTGAAACGGGTCTCCCAACAATGTTTTGAAAACTCTTGATTACAGGCTTTACGGACTCTAACATTTGTAAATCATAAAGGATTTCCTGTATTGGTTCAGAAAAAGCATTAATATATCCGAAACTCGCCACCACCTCAGGAATACCGAGTTGCTGGTGAGATAGAGAGTAGGCTAAATAAATAAACAGAACAAGACTAATGAATTCAAAAGAAACACCTGTCAATAAGATGCCTGTAATTTTTGTCAAACCATACTTAAAATACTTATCCTGCAAATTCTTTAGAGAACTCTTTTGTTGATTCAAAAAATGCGACATAGTTAGTTTATTTACCAAATGATGTCCCATGAGCAAATCCTCCAAAGTTCGATAGTAATCTCCTTGTTTTTTCAAGTAAACCTGTCTACGATTAGCGGTCAACTTCCCAACGATTTTAGGAATTTGAATACTAATTCCAGTAGAAAAGATTAAAATCAGTGATACAATAGGATTAATTGTTCTGCTAATAATGAAAGCGTAAATGATGATACGTAAAATTTGTTTGATAAAACTCATCAATGGAGGAAGGTAATCCTTTTCCAACGAATCTAGGTCATTAGATTGATAGGAAATATACTCTGCTACTGTTTTCTGCTTGAAATCGTGGTGACTGAGTCCCAGAAGTGAACGAAACCACTCATTTTTCAAAGTAGTCGAAAAGATAATCCCCTGCTTCCAATCAAGTATCATTTGGATATAGTTACAACTCAAATAGCCTGCCACTGACATAGAGTAACCATATAGAGCTACTTGATAATCCCCTTTGATTAATGCCTGCGTGAAATACGGTAACAAAGCTGTGCAGATATTCGATACTACACCAAAAAGAAAATTAAAGAAGAGATACCATCTAATAGTTTTAAGATATGGTAGCATATACGATACTCCTTGCTAATGCGTTTTTTTACATATCGCAGAACAATCTCTACTATTCCCTATTTCAGATAGTGCGATACTCGGACATTGAGTGCAATAATTGTAAATCACACAAGTACTGCAGTTTTTACTATCATTCAAAGTATAATTTGCTATTTTGTAAAATATAGGTCTATCCCATGTTTCTTTGATAGATGTAAAATGAATATTTCCAATACTTCTATTATAAAGAGAACAAGGCTGAACTGCACCTAGATATGTTGTAAAAAGAGATAACTGTACTGAACTACAAGTTAGAAAACTTCCTGATTTATCAATAAAATTAACACCATTAATTCAATATCTTTTTGTAAAGACAGTATATCACTTTATAAATTCAATTATTTTTCGTCCCACATCTGCACTATGTACCATTATTTAAATATGACTCTAATATTTTTCTTAAATGCTCATCGTATCGGTTAGCAAGTTTTTCACATTCTGCTACACGCATAAAACCAATTATTTTTCTCATTTTTAATATTGACTGTGTTGTCTGATTTTTCTTAAATTCGTAAAAAGCACATGCATATTTAAAAATTAACCGTTCATAAATCTCAGATTCATCAAAATAAAACTGAGAAATTTTTTTCTCAAAGTATTTTGCATCCACAAGATGATCTCTTTCAATACAAATAATAAGTGCATTTAGAACCATACTAGCAATCACTCTTCTATAGCTTGGTATATCGTGATAAAACTCTGTTCTATGCAACATCTCTTTTGATAATAGTAGAAAAGTAGCATGATTAAAAATATACATGATATTTCCAAATAACAAAATTTCAAACACACCCCAATAATCCACACCGAACAAATAATCAGTTATTCTTTTTATATCCGTGTCATTGGAATAGTCTTCTTTTGATAATTCTTGAAGTTTGATTTTTAAAAAAATTATTTCCATCTCAGAAAAAAGAGATGAATTATTATTTTCTATACGTTTAATCAATAATTTATGTAATTTTGCCACATTTCGATTAAGGAAACATTGTTTAACTTCATCTATTGTTTGGTAGAAACGATCTCTTTTAAAATCATTAGTTGCATACATGAATTCTTCAATAGGGACATTTATTTGTTCAAGTGCTATCAGAAATTTTGTAATAGTCAGATCTGTCTCTCCTTTTTCAAATCGAGATAACTGTGAACGTGATATCCCTTTGTTTTCTATATCTCTAAGAGAAATTTTTCTTGATTCTCTAAATACCTTATATGTCTCTCCGAATTTCTTTAACATAGTACACCTCCGTTAGCAAATATGGGACAACTTCAAAATAAACTTTCCTATGTGATAAAATGTAATTAAATTATACCATATAATTAAGTTAAGCGATGTTTATTCAAGGAGGTTTCACATGAATATTCCAGTAAAAAATTCATGGTGGTTTGACTGGAAATCATTATAATTATTACCTTATATTTACCACTTTGCTGTATCCAACTAAAAAAGTAACTGAAAATCTTGGACAGTTACTTTTTTAGTTTATGAGTACTTTATATATAAGAGTTAACTTTATCATCCCTTTCTCCACAATATCGACATAGAATACATTGAATTTCTGACAAATGGTATCTATCAATTCCGTTAAAATTGGATTCCTAGCAACTAAGGTTATTGTGTGAAATACCTACAATACGTACAAATTCTTGGAAGCAGTTCTATATCAGTTGCATAAATATATATGCATCTATCTCATTCAAAACAAAAAGAAAACCGCAGTTCTTTCAATCCTGTATCAGCGATTCATTCTGAAATCGAACAGGAGATATTTCCCAAGTCTACAATTCACTTCATCTCAAATTAATTTTTGTAATTCAACCTTAGTTTATAGATTTTATACTCAACAAAAGTATAAAATCTATAAAACTTCACTTTGAAGCAGTATTTATACTATATCCGTATTAAAAATACTATTATTCGTTTTGTAAAAAACAGTCTTCAGATATCCTGAGATATAGCAAAAAGAGATTGGGTAAAAACTCAATTCCTGGAAAAAATGAGTTTTAACTCAATCTCATTGTCTATTCTCACTCAAGGACTAACTTCACTTCAGCAAATTTAATCCGCACTGTCGTTCCTTTTCCGACCTCAGACTCGATCCGAATCTGATGACCCAGTTCTTCAGAAATTTTCTTAGATAGATAAAGACCTAGGCCAGATGACTGCTGAGTCAAACGACCATTGTAGCCTGAAAAGCCACGTTCAAAGACTCGGAGAACATCACTGTTTTTTATCCCGATTCCCGTATCCTTGATACAAAGCTCTTGCCCGTCCATATAAATCTCCAGACCACCTTCCTTGGTGTACTTGAGACTGTT
>CAURHZ010000188.1:0-3908 GCA_963524345.1 uncultured Streptococcus sp. | reverse complement strand
GGCAGAAGTCATTCATCAAAGGTGCTCCCATCACTGCAGCGGCTCCCAAACTTGCTGTAATTCCAGGTACAACTTTTACTTCTAGAGTATCGTTCTCTTCCAACAATTCAAGAATCAAACCAGCCATTCCGTACACACCTGCGTCACCACTAGAAACAACCCCAACATTTTTTCCAGTTTCATGAGCAAGGTCGATGGCTTTTTGACAACGTTCAATCTCATGACGCATACCAGTCGCAACCATTTCTTTATCTTTTACAAGATCCTTGATCAAACGCATGTAGGTAGAATAACCAACAATAATTTCACAATCTTTGATTGCTTCCAATGCCTCTTGAGACATCAATTCTTCTTTACCTGGGCCAAGTCCAATAACGTATAACATATGTATTTCTCCTTAAATTTAATATTTAATAATTGTTAACTAATTTACCAAGTGCAAATGTTGCACCATTTTGTGCGAACCGTTGGGTCAGCACATTCCCTTTACTTGCAAGGTCTGCACTAGCAAGCGCCACACTACCAACCCCAACAGTTTTCTTGACAAATTCCGATTGCGGATATTTATCCGCCACCACTAACAACTCCTCTTTAGAGTATGTGTGGAAAGGACAGTCAAGGTGTTGGGCTAATTCTAGTATTGCCTGTTCATTTTTCTTGACATCAATACTAGCAATTTTTGCGATTTCTGAACCGGAGATTCCCTCTTGTTCACAAAAGGCACGAAAAGATTCCATAAATGTGGAAGGTGGAAGATCCTTCTTTGCTCCAACTCCTAAAACATAGGGTTTTGGATGAATCAGGGCTACCACTTCTTCATCAACCTCAACTGCTTGAGAGGTCAACCAAATAAATGGGCTCTTAGTAGCAAGGACTTCCTGAATCTGATTTTCTTCAATCACTGTTAGACCTCTCAGGTCAGACACCCAAGGCTTTTCTTGATAAAAATAGACATTGTCCTTATTTGCTAGATAAGAATTAAATACTTTCACTAAGTGGCGCAATTCTTCCCGCCACCCATTTACTTCTTTCGCAATATTATCCAAGGCTACAACATTTTGTGTATCTGTTGCGGTCGTGATCACTGGATTTGAATCTAATAATTCAGCGATTTTAAGTGTAACTTGATTGGCCCCACCTAAGTGACCACTCAATAAACTAATCACATGATTGGCTTTTTCATCCATAACGATCACAGCAGGATCAGTTGTTTTGTCTTTAATAACAGGGGCAATGCCTCTGACAACCGCACCAATCGCCATGATACAAATCAAGACATCCACCTCTTGGAATACCGTCCGAAGTCCTTCAATGACACGTCCTTCAATCGGTACCGTCCGAGAGTCAGCGATTTTCACAGTAGTATAGACCGGACAATCAATCCCCAGTTTTTCCTTGAGCTCTAGTCCGAGATTTTTTGCGTTGTTAGTAACCGCCACAATGGCGTAACGAGGGGAATCATTTAGCATGCGAACTCAATCCTTTACGGAATTCATGGTGGAATTCTTTGTGATAGAGTTTAGAGTAGTAAAACTCTTCACCTAAGAAATCTCCAACTAAAATCAAGGCAGTTTTTCTAATTTTAGCTTCTTTGACCTTCTCAGCAATGGTCTCCAATGTCCCAAAGACCTTGCGTTCATCTGGCCAAGTTGCCTTATAGATTACTGCGACAGGTGTTTCTATTGGATATCCACCCTCAACCAATTCCGCCACCACTTTTTCAATCCCCTGTACAGATAAGAAAATGGCCATAGAAGTTCTGTGCTGAGCATAGCTTCGAAGGGATTCTCGTTCAGGAACAGGGGTCCGTCCGGCCATGCGAGTGATAATCACACTTTGAGAGACTTCAGGGACCGTATATTCTGTTCCAATACTTGAGGCAGCTCCTAGGAAAGAGCTCACCCCAGGAATACAGTCAAACTCAATTCCTCTCTTCTTCATCTCTTCTGTTTGCTCACGAATAGAACCATAGATAGAGAAATCACCTGTTTGTAAGCGAACGACGTCTTTTCCAGCTTTCACTGCTTCTTCCATGACATCGATAATTTCCATCAAATGCATAGACGCGCTATCATGAATCTCCGCACCTTTTTTACAATATTGAAGAAGATCAGGATTCACGAGAGAGCCCGCATAAATGACCACATCCGCTTTGGATAATTTTCGATAACCTTTTAGGGTAATGAGCTCCACATCACCAGGTCCTGCGCCTACAAAATGTACAATTGACATACCTTTATTTCCTTTCTGGTTTCACAGCTGAAACAATAATGGTAGGGTTTTGCTGTTTGAAATAATGCCCTTTTCCTAGGGCAGACCATCTGCTCGCTTGAATGGATACAACATCTAAGTCTTGCCATTCCATCTCTTCAGCAAGTTGAATCGCTTCCATAGCATTTTCCAAGAGGATAAAGTTTAACACAAAGCGCCCTCCCGGAACTAACAGATGTTCACACCACTCAAAGATTTCTGCCATGTTGCCACCGGTTCCACCCACAAAAATAGCATCAAATTGGCCTTCAAGCTCAACAGGAGCTTTGCCTTTTATCAGAGTAATATTCTGACAGCCAAAGTAGTCAATATTCTCCTGTGTCAGTGCAACTGCATCTTCATTTTGCTCAATTGCAACGACTTCTAAGTTCGGAAAAGATACAGCTGCTTGAATGGTTACACTGCCTGTACCAGAGCCAACATCCAGCATTCTCTTTGCCTTGTGTAAGTCCAATTTATCAATACTGATAGCCCTGACCTCTTCTTTTGTCATTGGGACCTTTGCCCTAATAAATGCCGAATCCTTCATCTAAAATCACCACCACATTCATTTCATATTGTCGATTGACAACTTGATCTTCTGCTAAAATTTCGATGTTTTCATCTTCATAACTAAGATTTTCACCGATGACTAAGACTTTTTTCAAGCCTCGTTTTTTAACTTCTTGAGCAATTTCATATGGACCAATTTTTTTATCGGTTACCATAAATACTTTTGGTAAAGAAAGAATGAAATCAAAATTAGGAATTTTTGCATGGCTACTTGTTAAGTAGGCATCATTCATAGGGAGAAAGACTTTGCTCGCGAGATACTGGAAGGAAGAAATCCCCGGCTGAACCACCACGCGCCCTTTAAATTTCTCAGACAACCATTTACCCAAACCATAGATTAGGGGATCGCCCGATGCTAGATAAAGAATGGTTGCATCTTCTGGATAAGACTCGATTAATTGAGTCAACTCCGCAAGTTTCTTTGGAGGTACAACCCCTTTTTCTTGATAGGCAGCAGGAAGGATTTCTAAATGTCGCTCACTTCCAAGAATATAGTCTGCCTTCTGATAGATCTCTTCACTTCCCAAAAGTCCATAGGAAGGGGCTCCTGGCCCTATTCCAATTACATAGATCACGTCCATTCCTCCGCTAATTCTTCTAATGTTTGGGTTGAAGCTAGATAGCCAGCTTCTGTCCCAAAGGTTACTACATCAATGCTGACTTCCGGCTTCCGATTCCGCAGCAACCGCTCCGAACGGAATTTCATCTTGTCCACCAACACTTGATAAACTTCTTCGTAGTGATACTCCTCAATCAAAGTCCCAGCTGCATCTGTTGTAATGCACTGATCCACTTTCTCAAGGAGTTCAACTGGAGCACCCAGCAAAGCTAGATTGGCCATAATAATTTCCATTCGCGCATCTGAGTCTTTACTGTGAGTTGAGAAAATCCCACCAGCGACCTTGACAAATTTACCCATGTGACCAACCATCAGGACACGAGTAAAGCCAATCCGCTGGACTTCTTTAAGGACATGCCCTACAAAGTTACTCATGTTCACAATTCGATGAGGTGGAATCCCCAGCACATTGGTCGCAAAGTCCTCACCATAATTTCCGGGAGCTAACACAACCGATCGATAACCT
>CAURHZ010000187.1:0-3935 GCA_963524345.1 uncultured Streptococcus sp. | reverse complement strand
GTATCGCTAAATACAACCAATTGCTTCGCATCGAAGACCAACTTGGTGAAGTAGCAGAATACCGTGGATTGAAATCATTCTACAACCTTAAAAAATAATCGTTGATTTAACAACGTTTCTAGCCCCTCGGATTTTATCCGAAGGGCTTTTTTCTGTTCAGGTAGCAAAAAAGGGGGAGTGTTTATGGTATAATAGACAAAAATACGTGAATTAGAAAGAAATTATGTCTAAAGAAATTGATATTGAGTATTACCACCAGCTAGCCTTGCAAAAGCAGAAGGAACATCGTAAAGTCTTAGCCAATTTAAAGAAAAAGCCACCTAAAAACCTAGACAAGATAGCGCAGCAGATACACCAAGAGGTCTTTGCGGAAATTGATTGTACGGCTTGCGCTAATTGTTGCAAGACATTAGGGCCTGACTTTAAAGAAGCAGATATTACACGAATCGCCAAGTATTTTAAGATGAAATTGCCGGCCTTTGAAGCAGAATTTCTGCAGGTGGATGAAGATGGAGACAAGGTTTTCAAATCCATGCCCTGTCCGTTTTTAGGAGGAGATAACCTCTGTTCCATCTATGACGTTCGTCCAAAAGCTTGTCGTGAATTTCCCCATACAGACCGTAAAAAGATCCATCAAATCAATCATCTAACGATTAAGAATACCTTGACCTGTCCAGCAGCCTATCTCTTTGTTGAGAAATTAAAGGATAAGTTATAGAGATTTAAAGGATAAAAAATTTCTAATAATAACTAGTAATGTGAAGGGAGTACTCCTGTGCCTAGACCAAAAACAAAAGAGGAGCTAATGCTGGCCTCTAAGGAAAACTATGACAAGCTCAACCGTTTTATCTCCCAACTAAGTGAAGATGAGCTACAGACTCCATTTGATTTTTCAAGAGAGCCAAAGAAAAAAGAAGCCCACTGGAAAAGGGATAAGAATCTACGGGATGTCTTGATTCATCTTTATGAATGGTAGCAATTACTTTTAACTTGGGTACATTCTAATCAAGAAGGTCACGAAAGAACTTTTCTCCCTGAACCTTATAACTGGAAAACTTATGGACAAATGAATGTCGCTTTTTGGAAGAAGCACCAGAAAACGACATTAGAAGAAGCAACTAGACTCTTGGCGCAATCACATAGAGAGGTTTTAGAGTTGGTTGAAGATTTCAGCACTGACGAACTCTTTACTAAAGGTATCTATAAGTGGACAGGTGGGACAAGTCTAGGTTCCTACTTTGTCAGTAGCACCTCCAGTCACTATGATTGGGCTCTGAAAAAACTCAAAGTTCATCGAAAGAATTGTAAGTGTCATAGTTGAGGTGTAGATGTGCTCTTCTAAGCTTCGAATACCTTAGTTTTCGTTGTTTTAGAGCAATTCTAGCTTTAGAATCCTTCAAAAATTTAGATTTAAAGCAATCAGTGGCTTAGAATAGTACAAAAATATTTAGTTTATAGGAATTCTAGGCCTAGAATTACAGGGATATTTAGGAAAATAGAGGATTCGATTGTTAGGATTGTTCTATTCTGAAAGATTTGTGTTGAATTGTATAGGCTAGAGTACGAATTTTTTTCAAGTTATTAAATTAGTTAATTGTGTGAGGAGTTTTATGGCTATAATGTTCTTAGTGAATTTTTAGAAAGCAAAGCTCTCAAATTTTAATATCTAACTTCTACTCTTCGAAAACAGTAGAAGTTAGATATTAAAATTTAATGCAGTAAAAACCTTGAAACTTAAAAATTTGAAGGCTTTTTGGTATTATTTAGGGGTATAGATAGATTTCAAATTATAATGGTATAACTTGTTAACATTCCAAAGATGTAATCGTTAAAAGGGAATTAAATCGTTAGATAGTTCGGATATAGTTAGTGTTTAATTGTTAGCGTTTTTGTGATATAATATCATTAGAAAATATTATTGGAGAATCTAAATGAGAAACGATATTCAACCAGCCTTACAAACAGTAAAATCTTATTTTGAAAAATCAGAATTTTATATTCCTACCTATCAGAGACCTTATGCTTGGCAAGTACCACAATGTGAACAACTCATTGATGATATTAATCTTCATATGGAAAATTTCGATGATACTTCCCAAGACAATTATTTCTTTGGGGCAGTTCTCATCGCTCAAGAATCTGGAGAAGATCATGAAGTAACCTTGATTGATGGTCAACAAAGAACAACGACATTTATGTTGCTTCTTAAGGCAATCCTATTGAAGATCGATAAGGAGCTTGCACTTCAACCGACTCTAGATACTGATGCACGCAGATTAGTCAAACGCCTTAATGGTCTTAAAGAGCAGATTGTAACAATGCTTTTCAATGTTTCAGATGACGAAAAAGATGATTTCGTTGATGGACTGTATTATCCTAGCGATGATAGAATAAAGTATCTAAATCATTCGATTTCAGAAAAATATGCTAGTGAGATGACTACTATCTTGCTAGGTAAAGATTTTATATCTATTAAAGATAGAGTTCACCAAATCTATCGTCGCCAGAAAGACAACCGCTATACTAACTTCTATAAAAACTTTAGATATTTTTACAATATGTGTAACGAATTGAATGTTTTTACTCTTATCAATTTTGCTAACCACTTTATTGATAATTGCCAAGTGATTACTATTACAAGTTACAATACTGATCAGGCAATAAATATTTTCAATTCTTTAAATGGGACTGGTGTTCCATTGACCCCAATTGAAGTAATCGTATCTAAGACCACCGCAAACGCATCAGATAGGAAAAACTTCGAAAAAAATTGGCAAGAGATTGTACAACGTACAGATTCATCTAGATTAGACTTAAATGCGTTAATTACTCACTATATTTTCGTAAAACTTTCAGAACAAAACAGTGCTGATCGAAGAAATCCTGGTATAAGAGCCTTTTTCTCAAAAAATAAACATCTATTGAATGAAGATGTTCTGTTTACTGCTGAGCTAAATACAATCTTAAATAATTTTGAACGAGTATCTGATACTATCAATGGTCAATTGATAAACAAATTAAACGGTAATTTACGACCTTTTGTTAGTAGTTATTTATTTTTCAGACAAGACAACACATTTTTAGAATACTTACTTAAACTTGGAGTTTTGATTGAATTATCTGAACTCTCATATAGCCATAAACTTTTTAAAGGCTTCCTAGAAGAAATTAATCTGATGTACAGTCAAGTCAATTCAATTTCCATCGACGAACTTATTTCAAAAATAAAGAACCATATTCATACTAATTTTGTTTATGAAGATGTTAAACAAACTTTGACTGAAAGTGGTGTTTCAAATTCTATTCTTTATGTAAATGAATTCCTATTTTCATTGGAAAAAGGTATGGACTTTAATTTAAATGGAAATATTGATATTGAACATATTATGCCGCAAAGTGGTTTGAATAGAGAAAATATTATGTCAGATGCTGGACTAGAAAGCCAGGAAGAATTTAGAGATTATGCTGAGAAGCTTGGTAATAAGATTCTCCTTGAATCCGAAATTAATCGTGGAATTGGAGATGCTTGGTTTAGAACAAAAAGAGAGAATACAATCACAAGTGGTCATGGATATATTGGTAGTAAGTTCCCAATAGCTAAATCTCTTGTTAATTATGTAAATGACACTTGGACTAAAACTGACATTGAAGTAGCAACAGAAAAAGCTGCTAAACGAATTGCTGATTTTATTTTTGAATAAACTAGAACGATAGAATAAAGAGGTAGGTTATAATTATGTCATTAAATCAAGTTACTATAGAAATTCCATTAAATATTCAGAAAGGATTAGACTCTGGAATTTATAAACGTTATGGTTCAATAATCAGAAATTCATCCGGCCATATAGTAAAGCATCTAAAAGAAGTAAAGGCAGGAGAACCAGCTCAACAGGTCGTTAAAGGCCTTGCAAAAAATAAATATGTGCTAGTAACAG
>CAURHZ010000186.1:0-3936 GCA_963524345.1 uncultured Streptococcus sp. | reverse complement strand
CACGTCCGTTTGATGTAGAACCTCCACCTTTTTTGTGGGCGAAAAGTTGCAAGTTGTTAAGAGTCATTTTTAACATAATGTTTTCCTCCGTGTTAGTTTTCTGTGATAACTCTGGTTTGGACGAACTCAGAAGAGTTCTCCGATAAGTTTGCCATACCTAAGAAAAATGATTCAAAGAATAACTGGGTCATTTCTCTCTGGTGTGAAGGAAGATCTTTTGGAATTTCAACCATCAGATAGCCACCTTCATCTTCGTTTAATTCTAGGATTGGTTCATAGCCTGCAAATTTCTCAATTGAATTGATAAAGTTAATGGCAAGCGTAGAAACCGATGCACACACGACATCTAAGCCGTATTCGCCACTCTCGGCGTGTCCAGTAATTTCCGCACTCCTCAGCTCGCCATCTTCGGCTCTCTCAAAGACTGCTTGTATCATGTGTTCTCCTTAAAATTAAGCGTTAATTGCGTTGATGACAACTTTTGTATATGGTTGACGGTGACCTTGTTTACGGTGGCTACCTTTTTTAGGTTTGTACTTGTAAGTAACAACTTTCTTTTGTTTTCCTTGTTTTTCAACAGTTCCAACAACAGTAGCTCCTGAAACAAGTGGAGTTCCGACAACAGTGTTTTCACCACCAACAAGAACAACTTCGTTAAAAGTAACTTCTTGACCAGCTTCAACGTTCAATTTTTCAACGTAAACTGCTTGACCAACTTCAACTTTAACTTGTTTTCCGCCAGTTTTGATAATTGCGTATGTGCTCATTATGCACCTCCTATGATTTTTATGGGTTTCCCCGATTTTTTTGTGAAGACTCGCCTAGCATCGTGGGACAAACCACTTAAACTTGAATAATCAAGCAACGATGTTCGTGCGGTTGCACAGGAACGTGCATAGTCAACTCTTCAAGTATAGCATATCTCCTATTTTCTTACAAGTAATAACACCTAAAATGAAGCTTTTTCTTTTACTTTTTTCTGCCAAGAGGCAAAAAGCATGCTGATGTAAAAAATGCTCATCATAATAGGAACACCAAGAATGGTCTTTTCATGATAGAAAATCGTCAAATAGGCTGAAAAGACAACGCCAAGGACAAAACTACTAAGCAGGCTAACAAATATGAATCCTTCACGTAAAAATGGTGTGTGCTTGGTCCTAAAATAATCTCCAAAAGCCAGCATGGTCCGTTTGATATTCCCTGTCATAAAAGCGTTATTATAGGCAATACCCGACACTTCTCCAAAAGCAGTTGTCACCAATCCCATACAGAAGGCCAAGGGCGGTACTAGATAGATATTATCTACAGTCTGCGGCACAAAACCAATAATGATTGATAAGATTGCTAAAGGAAGCAATGACAAAATTGGCTTTTTCACAATTCTCAATTTTTCCTTATAAATAGTTAATAGAAAGACTCCCATCATAAAAGCTAGCAAGGTGAGAACCTTGTCCCTAACATCTGAAACATTATTTTGAATTAATTCTACTGAAAGAAAGACGACATTCCCAGTTTGTCCAGCTACAAGAGTATTCCCTCGCACAATAAAAGTATAAGCATCTACATATCCTGCACAAAAAGTCAAAAAAAGCGCTAGCCTCTTAGACTGACGTGATATTTTTCTTATAGGTAATAACCTCATTTTCCCTCCCATTTCATTTACTCATCTCATTATTGTACCACTTTCTTTGGAAAAGACCTAGTAGCTTATTTGAAATTTTTTCCCCTCTGTTGGATAGTCCCGTCTATCTATGTTATAATGAAAGAAGGATTTGAAATCGGAAAAGGAGTATCTATGCTTAAATTAGGTGTCATCGGAACAGGCGCTATCAGCCATCACTTCATAGAAGCAGCCCATGCTAGTAGAGAATACCAGCTGGTTGCAGTCTATTCTAGAAAACTAGAAACTGCGGCAACCTTTGCTTCTCGCTATCAGAATATCCAACTCTTTGATCAAGTAGAGGACTTCTTCAAGAGCTCCTTTGATGTGGTCTATATTGCTATCCCAAACTCCTTGCATTTTGCTCAGGCAAAAGCTGCCTTGTCTGCTGGTAAACATGTTATTCTTGAAAAGCCAGCTGTCACTCAGCCACAAGAATGGCTAGATTTGAGACATACAGCTGAGAAAAATCACTGTTTTATCTTCGAAGCAGCTCGTAATTACCACGAGAAAGCCTTTACTACTATCAAAAAGTTTCTAGCAGACAAGCAAATCTTAGGAGCTGATTTAAATTATGCTAAATACTCTTCCAAGATGCCTGACTTGTTGGCTGGTCAGACACCAAATGTCTTCTCAGACCGTTTTGCTGGTGGAGCGCTTATGGATTTGGGGATTTATCCTCTCTATGCTGTCGTTCGTCTTTTTGGAAAAGCTAATGACGCAACTTACCATGCTCAACAGCTTGACAATAGCATTGACCTAAATGGAGACGGTATCCTCTTCTACCCCGAATTTCAAGTTCACATCAAGGCTGGGAAAAACATCACTTCCAATCTTCCTTGTGAGATTTACACAGCAGATGGAACCTTGACCCTAAACACGATTGAGCATATTTGCTCAGCTATTTTTACTGACCACCAAGGAAATCAAGCCCAACTCCCTATCCAACAGGCTCCTCATACGATGACTGAGGAAGTCGCTGCATTTGCACAGATGATTCATCAACCAGACCAGACACTCTACCAGACTTGGCTGGACGATGCAAGCTCTGTTCATGACCTACTATATACCATGCGCCAGACTGCTGGCATTAGATTTGAGGCAGAAAAATGAAAACCAAACTACCGACTGAATGGCAAGAACTGAGCGACCAACTCGGTTTCCAAGAATTTACCCCCATTCAAACTCAACTATTTGAACCTATCCTTGCAGGAGAAAACCTACTGGGAGTTAGCCCAACAGGAACAGGCAAGACTCTCGCTTACCTCCTACCAAGTCTTCTCAGACTACAAAAGAAAAAAGCGCAGCAACTATTGATTCTAGCACCAAATACGGAGCTTGCTGGACAGATTTTTGACGTATGTAAAACGTGGGCAGAAGCTATCGGCTTGACAGCCCAGCTCTTCTTATCAGGTTCAAGTCAGAAACGCCAGATTGAACGACTCAAAAAAGGACCAGAAATTCTGATTGGAACCCCTGGCCGTATCTTTGAACTAATTAAATTGAAAAAAATCAAGATGATGAATGTGGAAACCATCATCCTGGATGAATTCGACCAATTGCTAGATGATTCTCAGATACACTTTGTCGAGAAAATTACTCACTACGCACCTCGTGACCACCAACTTGTCTATATGAGTGCGACAACCAAGTTTGACCAAAAGAAGATTGCGCCTAACACACGTACCATTGATCTCTCTGACCAAAAATTGGACAACATCCAGCACTTCTACATGCAGGTAGATCAACGTCACCGAGTGGATATGCTTAGAAAACTAGCTCATGTAGAGGATTTCCGCGGACTAGTCTTCTTTAACAGCCTATCAGACCTTGGTAGTGCGGAAGAAAAATTACAGTATCGTGATATATTGGCTGTTTCCCTCGCTAGTGATGTCAATATCAAATTTAGAAAAGTCATCTTAGAAAAGTTTAAAGATAAGCAGCTAACCCTACTCCTTTCAACTGACCTTTTGGCTCGTGGGATTGATATCGATAGCCTAGAATGCGTCGTAAACTTTGATGTTCCTAGAGATATTGAAACCTACACTCACCGTGCTGGCCGTACAGGTCGCATGGGTAAAGAGGGCTATGTTATCACTCTCGTCACTCATCCAGAAGAACTTAAAAAACTCAAGAAGTTCGCAAGTGTACGTGAAATTGTCCTAAAAAATCAAGAACTCTATATCAAATAAGGTTGGCTCTCGCCAACCCCTGATTGAAGATAAAGAACCTGAGACAAAATAGTTCTCAGCCACAAAAAAGCTAGAGATTTCCAA
>CAURHZ010000185.1:0-3989 GCA_963524345.1 uncultured Streptococcus sp. | reverse complement strand
GGATAAGAGTTAGCTTAGGCTAGCTCTTTTGTTTTCATATAATTCAAGTAGAGCAAAAAATTTTTGCTCTTTTTTTGTATTTCATAAACATTTCATATTTGGATTTTATAATAGTCTTACAAATATGGAGGTGACAAATGAATCCAATCCAAAGAGCTTGGGCTTATGTCAGCAGAAAACGACTGAGAAGTTTTATTTTATTTCTGATTTTATTGGTCCTATTGGCTGGAATTTCAGCCTGTTTGACTCTGATGAAGTCCAACAAAACAGTTGAAACCAATCTTTACAAATCACTCAACACATCTTTTTCTATTAAGAAGATAGAAAATGGGCAAACTTTCAAGTTGTCAGAGTTAGCGGCTGTGAACAAGATTAAGGGACTGGAAAATGTCTCTCCTGAATTCGAGACGGTCGCAAAACTAAAAGACAAGGAAGCGGTGAGTGGCGAGCAGAGCGTGGAGCGTGATGATTTGTCAGCTGCGGATAAGAATTTGGTTAGCTTAACGGCTCTTGAGGATTCATCCAAGGATGTGACCTTCACCAGCTCGGCTTTCAACTTAAAAGAAGGGCGACATCTTCAAAAAGGGGATTCAAAGAAAATCATCATCCACGAAGAGTTGGCTAAGAAGAACGGTCTTTCGCTTCATGACAAGCTTCGCTTGGATGCTGGACAGTCAGAAGCTGGGAAAGGACAAACTGTCGAGTTTGAAATCGTCGGAATCTTCTCTGGTAAAAAACAAGAGAAATTTACAGGCTTGTCTTCTGACTTCAGTGAAAACCAAGTCTTTACAGACTATGAAAGTAGCCAAAGCCTTTTAGGAAATAGTGAACCTCAAGTCAGTGCAGCGCGCTTCTATGTAGAAAATCCTAAGGAAATGGACGAACTCATGAAGCAGGTAGAAAACTTGTCTTTGGAAAATCAAGGCTATCAAGTCGAAAAGGAAAACAAGGCTTTTGAACAAATCAAAGACTCAGTGGCAACCTTCCAAACCTTCCTAACCATCTTCCTTTATGGGATGTTGATAGCAGGAGCTGGAGCCTTAATTTTAGTCTTGTCTCTCTGGTTGAGGGAAAGGGTCTACGAAGTGGGAATCCTTCTGGCACTTGGAAAAGGTAAGAGCTCGATCTTCCTACAATTCTGTTTAGAGGTAGTTTTGGTATCTCTTGGAGCTTTTCTTCCATCCTTTATCGCTGGAAATGCCATTACATCCTATCTGCTCCAAACTGTCCTAGCCAGTGGAGATCAGGCAGTCTTACAAGACACGCTAGCCAAAGCAAGCAGTCTATCAACCAGCATCCTATCTTTTGCAGAATCCTATGTTTTTCTAGTTCTGCTTAGTTGCTTATCTGTAGCCCTTTGTTTCCTATTCTTATTTAGAAAATCGCCTAAAGAAATTTTATCATCTATTAGTTAAGAAGGAGAAATCATGACTTTATTACAATTACAAGATGTTACCTACCGTTATAAGAACACTGCTGAAGCAGTCCTATATCAGATCAATTATAATTTTGAACCCGGGAAATTTTACAGTATTATTGGTGAGTCAGGAGCAGGAAAATCCACACTCTTGTCCCTACTTGCTGGTCTAGATAGTCCTGTTGAAGGTTCTATCCTTTTCCAAGGAGAGGATATTCGTAAGAAGGGCTATTCCTACCATCGTATGCACCATATTTCCCTGGTCTTTCAAAATTATAACTTGATAGATTATCTTTCTCCACTGGAAAATATCCGCTTGGTCAACAAAAAGGCAAGCAAGGATACACTGCTTGAGCTTGGTTTGGATGAAAGTCAGATCAAGCGGAATGTTCTCCAGTTATCAGGTGGTCAACAACAACGTGTTGCCATTGCTCGTAGCCTGGTATCGGAAGCTCCAGTTATTCTAGCGGATGAGCCAACGGGAAATCTGGACCCTAAAACTGCTGGAGAGATTGTCGAACTGCTCAAATCACTTGCCCAGAAAACAGGTAAATGTGTCATCGTCGTAACTCACAGCAAAGAAGTGGCACAAGCGTCAGATATTACACTTGAGTTGAAGAACAAGAAACTAACTGAAACTCGCAATACTACGAAATAATATGAACTTTTTCTGTTAGAACTATAAAATAGAACAAAATCTAGAAAGGGAACCTATGTTACACAACGCATTTGCCTATGTTACAAGGAAGTTTTTCAAATCGATTGTCATCTTCCTGATTATTCTCCTCATGGCGAGCTTGAGTTTGGTTGGCTTGTCAATCAAGGGAGCTACTGCCAAGGCTTCTCAGGAGACCTTTAAAAATATCACCAACAGCTTCTCCATGCAAATCAATCGTCGCGTCAATCAAGGAACGCCACGTGGTGCTGGGAATATTAAAGGTGAAGACATCAAAAAAATCACCGAAAACAAGGCCATCGAGTCTTATGTGAAACGCATTAACGCTATCGGAGATTTGACTGGCTATGAACTCATCGAAACACCAGAAACCAAGAAAAATCTGACTCCTGACCGTGCCAAACATTTTGGAAGTAGCTTGATGATTACAGGTGTCAATGACTCCTCTAAAGAAGATAAGTTTGTCTCTGGTTCTTATAAGCTGGTCGAAGGTGAGCACCTAACAAACGACGACAAGGACAAGATCCTCCTGCACAAGGACTTGGCAGCCAAACACGGCTGGAAAGTAGGGGACAAGGTCAAACTAGACTCTAATATCTACGATGCAGACAATGAAAAAGGAGCCAAGGAAACAGTCGAAGTGACAATCAAGGGACTCTTTGATGGTCACAATAAGTCGGCAGTAACCTACTCGCAAGAACTCTATGAAAACACAGCTATCACAGACATTCACACTGCTGCAAAACTTTATGGATACACAGAAGACACAGCCATTTATGGGGACGCAACCTTCTTTGTAACAGCAGACAAAAACTTGGATGATGTCATGAAAGAGTTGAACGGTATCAGCGGTATCAACTGGAAGAGCTACACACTTGTGAAGAGCTCCTCTAACTATCCAGCTCTAGAGCAATCCATCTCTGGTATGTACAAGATGGCCAACCTCCTCTTCTGGGGTAGCTTGAGCTTCTCAGTTCTTCTCCTTGCCCTCTTACTCAGCCTTTGGATCAATGCCCGTCGCAAGGAAGTGGGTATTCTCCTCTCTATTGGTCTCAAGCAGGCAAGTATCTTGGGTCAATTCATCACTGAATCCATCTTGATTGCCATCCCTGCTCTTGTTTCTGCATACTTCTTAGCTACTTACACAGCGCGTGCAATCGGAAATACTGTTCTTGCCAATGTCACTTCAGGTGTTGCCAAGCAAGCTAGCAAGGCTGCTCAAGCCTCTAACCTTGGTGGTGGTGCAGAAGTAGATGGCTTTAGCAAGACCTTGTCGAGCCTAGATATTTCCATTCAGACATCGGATTTTATCATCGTCTTTGTCCTTGCCTTGGTTCTAGTGGTTCTCGTTATGGCGCTTGCTTCAAGCAATCTCCTTAGAAAACAACCAAAAGAACTTCTGCTGGATAGCGAATAATAAACTTGCTACCTATTCTCCTCTAAATGGGGTATAATATAGGTAGCATTTTTATCTATTTCATCTTGATAAGGCCTCTTTCTTTCAGGATGAAACTGATATAATTTACAAGAAATTTAAAGGAATGTGAAACGTTTTTTCTATGAAAATTTTAATTGTAGAAGATGAAGAGATGATCCGTGAGGGGGTCAGTGATTATTTGACGGATTGTGGTTATGAAACCATTGAGGCGGCAGATGGGCAAGAAGCTTTAGAAAAATTTTCCAGCTATGAAGTAGCCTTGGTTTTACTGGATATCCAGATGCCTAAGCTCAATGGTCTGGAAGTCCTATCTGAGATTCGTAAAACCAGTCAGGTTCCTGTCCTGATGTTGACTGCCTTTCAGGATGAGGAATACAAGATGAGTGCCTTTGCTTCGCTAGCAGATGGCTATCTGGAAAAACCCTTCTCCCTTTCCCTCTTAAAAGTAAGGGTAGATG
>CAURHZ010000184.1:0-3997 GCA_963524345.1 uncultured Streptococcus sp. | reverse complement strand
CCAAGTGGTTGGTCGGCTCGTCCAGCACTAAAACATTGTTTTCACGATTCATCAAGAGACAGAAACGAACCTTGGCTTGTTCCCCACCTGATAATACTTGAATCTGACTTTCGATGTGCTTAGTCGTAAGACCACAGCGGGCAAGAGCCGCTCTTACTTCTGCCTGATTAAGGGCAGGAAAGGCATTCCATACAGCTTCTAAAGGAGTTTGGCGATTACCGCCTTCTACTTCCTGCTCAAAGTAGCCAAGTTCTAGGTAGTCACCGCGTTCAACATCCCCAGCGATTGGCGGGATAATGCCCAAGAGAGACTTCAAGAGAGTTGTTTTCCCGATACCATTTGCCCCGATAATAGCAACCTTTTGATTACGTTCAAAGGTAAGATTTAAAGGCTTGGTCAGAGGACGGTCATAACCAATCTGCAAATCCTTGGCTTGGAAGATAAAGCGCCCAGGTGTACGAGCTGGTTTGAAATCAAAGGATGGTTTTGGTTTCTCACTTTGCAGTTCGATAATATCCATCTTATCCAATTTCTTCTGACGGGACATGGCCATGTTTCGTGTTGCAACACGGGCTTTATTTCGTGCGACGAAGTCCTTAAGGTCTGCAATTTCTTTTTGTTGACGTTCGTAGGCTGCCTCTAGCTGAGATTTCTTCATGGCATAGACTTCTTGAAACTGGTAGTAGTCACCAGAGTATCGTGTCAACTGTTGATTTTCCACATGATAGACAATATTGATAACGTCATTTAGGAATGGAATATCGTGTGAAATAAGGACAAAGGCATTCTCATAGTTTTGGAGATAGCGCTTGAGCCAGTCAATATGCTCAGCATCCAAGTAGTTGGTAGGCTCGTCCAACAGCAAGATATCGGGCTTTTCAAGGAGGAGTTTAGCCAAAAGCACCTTGGTTCTTTGCCCACCTGACAAAGAGGTTACATCCGTATCCATGCCAAAGTCCATGACACCAAGGGCACGCGCTACTTCGTCAATCTTAGCATCCAAGGTATAGAAATCACGACTCTCTAAACGGTCTTGAAGTTCTCCCACTTCTTCCATGAGAGCATCAACATCCGCTCCATCTTCAGCCATTTCCATATAGAGGTCATTGATACGAGCTTCAGCTTTGAAAAGCTCATCAAAGGCCGTACGGAGAACATCGCGCACCGACTGCCCCTCAGCAAGAACAGAGTGCTGATCCAAGTAACCTGCCGTTACATATTTGGACCACTCTACCTTTCCTTCATCTGGCAACATCTTGCCAGTCACAATGCTCATAAAGGTTGACTTCCCTTCACCATTGGCACCGACCAGACCGATATGTTCTCCCTTGAGGAGACGGAAGGACACATCTTCAAAAATTGCACGGTCACCAAAACCATGACTCAGATTTTTAACTTCTAAAATACTCATATTAATTCCTTATCTTGTTTTTATGTAATCGTTTATAGAGGAGCCAAGCTAGATAGCCACCCAAAGTATTGGTCCACAAATCATCAATTTCAAAGACGCGATTAAAATCAAAGAAAAAGTCCAAGACTAACTGCGTACACTCGATTCCAAGACTCACTAGAAAACTGAAAAAGATCACTTTTCTTGTTTTCCGCAAGTTTGGAAGGAGATAAAGGAGTTGAAACACAAAAGGAAAAAGTAAGAAGACATTAAGGATATTTTGTAGAAAAATCCAATATAATTGTCCAATGTCACTCACTTCACCTAGTTTCCAAAGAGAATTGAAAGGAGTCAAAAGAAAAACCAGGCGTCCAAGATGCTGAATACCTGGAGTTTCCACTCCCACGGGAGAATGTTCTTGAGGAGTAAAGCAAAAGTAAACGATACAAATACTATAGAAAATGACTCCCCAAACCAAAATATGATTATAAGTTTTCTTCATCATTAAGGATTGACTGCTGCGACTGCTTTCTGGCGGTCACGTTTCATTGTATTAGAACGCAATTGTCCACAAGCTGCATCAATATCTGTTCCGTGCTCTTGACGAACCACACAGTTAACCCCTTTTTTCTTAAGCGTATCATAGAAGGCCAGGACGCGCTCTTTAGGACTACGACTATATTGGTCATGCTCACTAACTGGATTGTAAGGAATCAAGTTTACATAAGACAATTTCTTGATGTTCTTGAGCAATTCAGCCAATTCTAAGGCTTGTTCTACACCATCATTAACTTCATTGAGCATGATGTATTCAAAGGTCACACGACGATTGGTTGTTTCGATATAGTACTCAATAGCATCAAAGAGTTTTTCAATCGGAAAGGCACGGTTAATCTTCATGATGCTTGAGCGCAGTTCATTATTAGGTGCATGAAGGGAAACGGCAAGATTGACCTGAACTCCTTCATTAGCAAAATCACGAATTTTATGGGCCAAACCTGAGGTTGAAACCGTGATGTGACGAGCACCTATAGCCATTCCCTTATCATCGTTGATAGTACGAACGAAATTTAAGACATTGTTATAGTTATCAAAGGGTTCACCGATACCCATGACAACGATATGGCTGACACGTTCGTCCTGACCACGCTCATCAAAGTATTTCTGAACCAGCATGATTTGCGCTACGATTTCACCGTTATTGAGGTCACGTTGTTTCTTAATCAAACCAGAGGCACAGAAGGTACAACCGATATTACAGCCGACCTGAGTGGTCACACAGACTGACAAACCATAGTGCTGACGCATAAGTACAGTCTCAATCAGCATTCCATCTGGCAATTCAAAAAGATATTTAACTGTCCCATCAGCAGACTCTTGAACGATACGCTGTTTCAAGGGATTGACCACAAACTGATCATTAAGCTTAGCAATCAAATCCTTGGAAAGGTTGGTCATCTCTTCAAATGACTGGACACGTTTACGGTAAAGCCATTCCCAGATTTGATCTGCACGGAATTTCTTTTCTCCTTGCTCCAAAACCCATTCCTGCATGGTTTGACGTGTTAAACTATAAATTGACGGTTTCATTTCTTCTCCTTATTCTCTACTCACTTCTGACGAATGACAAAATGACGTTGTCCCTTGTCCTCTTTCTGAGAATGCTGGTCTTTCTGACGACGTCTATTTTTCTTATCTGCATTCGGTTTTCGTTTGGTTTGAGTCGGCTTCTTTCCTTTTCTAGAAGGCGGTTCTTCTTCCTTCTTACGCATTTTCTTGTCAAATGATGCTCGCTTAGGGTCTTCATTTTCTAAGACAAAATAGGCACAACCATAACTACAATACTCTAAAAGGTAGTCTTGTAAACGACTGATTTTTTCAAGTTTTTCTTCTGTTCGGTCATCCTTGTAAAAACCTCGTAGGCGAAGCTGTTCATTGCTCCAATCTCCCACGATATAATCAAACTTGGTTAAGACTTCTGAGAAACGCTGATTAAAAGCCGTCACATCAAAAGCATCCTTGATATTTTCCACCAAGGAAAAAGCTATCCCTTCCGTTTCAACCTTGTCCCCGTGTAAATGAAACTCAGGACCAGGAAACTTGTTATAGTTGTATAATTCAGGTGCAATTTCTTTTCGCATAGATATCCTTTTTTCACGATTACTTAATACTTTATTCTACCATAATTTCCAGCAGTTAGCACGTTTCTCATAAAAATGAAAAAAGTCTGACGATTTTGTCAGACCAAAATAATATAACCTTAAAAAGAGAAGAACAATTCTTCCCTCCAACTATCATTATTTAGCAGCTGCGTACAATTCATCTACTTTGTTCCAGTTGATTACTGAGAAGAAAGCTTTGATGTAGTCAGGACGCACGTTGCGGTATTTCACGTAGTAAGCATGTTCCCAAACGTCCAAGCCCAAGATTGGTTTTTTACCTTCTGAAATTGGTGTGTCTTGGTTTGCTGTTGAAGTCACTTCAAGCTTCCCTTCTTTGTTGACAACCAACCATGCCCAGCCAGAACCAAAACGAGTTGTTGCTGCTACAGTGAAGGCTGCTTGGAAGTCTTCAAATGAACCAAATGTTGCATCGATTGCTGCTGCA
>CAURHZ010000183.1:0-4026 GCA_963524345.1 uncultured Streptococcus sp. | reverse complement strand
CTATAGGACAGATATCCTAAAAGCAACCCATGTCTTTGTCGGAGATTACAAGTATGATGAGATTTACGAGTATGCTAAACTATCTCAGGAGTCTGGTCAAGGTATCAAGCGTCTGGCAGTCGTTCGACTAGATGTGGATGACCTAGGAGCAGCCTTTATGGCTGGGTTCTCCTATCAAGATAGTGGCAAGTATAATACTCTGGCACGCTCAGCAACCTTCTCTAGAAGTATGAGTCTCTTCTTTAAGGTCTATATCAACCAGTTTGCCAAAGAGAAAAAACTATCAATCATCTATGCCGGTGGAGATGATGTATTTGCTATTGGTTCTTGGCAGGATATTATTGAGTTTACTATTTGTCTCCGACAAAACTTTATCAAGTGGACAAATGGCAAATTAACCCTATCAGCAGGGATCGGTCTCTTTCCAGATAAAACTCCGGTTAGCCTCATGGCTGAAGAAACTGGTAAGTTAGAAGGAGCAGCCAAGGATAACGATAAGGATAGTATTTCCCTTTTTGAAAAAAATTATACCTTGAAGTTCGACCAATTTATTGACAATGTTTATAATGGGAAACTTAAGAGTATTCGTTACTACTTTAATATTCAAGATGAGCGCGGAAAGAGTTTTGTATATAGACTTATTGAGCTCCTTCGTAACTACGATCGTATGAATATTGCTCGATTAGCCTATTATTTGACGCGATTAGAAGATAAAACTTCTAAGGATAAAAAAGAAGAATTTAAAGAGTTTAAAGATTTATTCTTTTCTTGGTATACAGGTAGCAAAAATGAACGTAAGGAAGCAGAGATAGCTTTACTTCTATATATTTATGAGATTAGAAAGGATTCATAGATGACAATTTTAACAGATGATAATTACGTAGATAAGGCAGAAAAGGTTATTAAATCATTGAATCGAAATACTAGGAATTTTAGAAATCCTGATGCATTCCTTTTAACAACTACAAAAATTCGAAATCTACTAAATTTAACTAGTAATCTTTTTGATGAAAGTAAGATCAGAGAGTATAAGGAATTGGCTGATAAAATTGCTTATTTGAGAGTGCAGTTTGTTTATCAATCGGGCCGAGAAACTGCGGTTAAAGACTTGGTGAAAAAGGCTGAGATTCTAGACATTCTAAAAGAAATAAACAATAAGGAAAGTTTCCAACGTTTTTGCCGCTATATGGAAGCACTAGTAGCTTATTTCAAATTTTATGGAGGAAAAGATTAATGGCATTTGCAAAAATTCAAGTAACAGGACAAATTCGTCTAGAGACAGGACTTCATATTGGAACAAGTGATGCCTTTGCAGCAATTGGAGCTACGGACTCACCGGTGATTAAAGATCCTATTACTAACTTGCCCATTATTCCTGGTTCAAGTATCAAAGGAAAGATGCGTAGTCTTCTTTCAAAAGTTCATAATGAACGACTAGCTAAGAAACCAGGAGAAGATGGAGAACTTCTAAGTCGACTCTTTGGGAACAGTTCTGATAATCGCTATAAAATGGGGCGACTCATTTTTAGAGATGCTTTCTTAATCAATAAGGACAAGTTAGATTCATTAGGGGTCAAGAGTTATACTGAAGTTAAGTTTGAAAATACTATTGACCGTATCACTGCTGAAGCAAATCCAAGACAAATTGAACGTGCCATCCGTGAGAGTGCTTTTGCATTTGAATTAATCTATGAAATCACAGATGACAGTGAAGATCAAGTAGAAGAAGACTTTAAAGTGATTCTTGATGGATTAAAACTCCTGGAACTTGATTATTTAGGTGGATCTGGCTCTCGTGGATATGGTAAAGTTGTTTTTGAGAATCTTAAAGCAAATACAGTTTTCGGAAACTATGATGTTAGTAGATTGAATGAACTTTTAACTACGGAGGTCTAGTATGACCTACAAGATGTATATTATGAACTTCCATACTGCTCACTTCGGAGCAGGAACTCTGGATAGTTCTAAAATGACTTTTGCAGCGGACCGATTGTTTTCAGCCTTAGCTATAGAAGCAAAAAAAATGGGGAAAATGGAGGAATTCGTGTCAATAGCGGGTCAAGATGAATTTGTTTTGACTGATGCCTTTCCTTACCAGTCAGGCTCATTTTTACCTAAGCCGATAGGATTTCCAAAGTTTGATCAGGCAGATTTAACGACAGATGTCAAAAAAGTGCGACGTCAAGCGAAAATGGCAAAGAAACTCCAGTTTATTCCTCTAGATAAATTTGATTCTTATGTAAATGGGACTCTTTTTGAAGACGCAGAACATGGAGTAACAAACATCGTCACTAAAAACCAACCTCATGTGGATGGAGCTCTTTATCAAGTTTCTACAGTTCGATTTGCAGATAAGTCTGCTCTCTATGTGATTGCTACCGAATCTGAACTCTTAAATGAACTCATGACAAGCTTGCAGTATACGGGGATTGGGGGCAAACGTTCCAGTGGCTATGGACAATTTGATTTGACTATATTAGATTTACCAGATAGCTTCAAGAATCGTCTCACCAAGGCCCATCAAGGACCTGTCATGACCTTGACGACTTCTCTACCAGTCGAAAAGGAACTTGAATATGCTATGGAAACTGGTTCCTATTTACTAAGTAAATCAAGTGGTTTTGCTTTTAGTACAGAAACTAATGAAAATTACCGTAAGCAGGATTTATATAAGTTTGCTTCTGGATCTACTTTCTCTGAAACCTTTACAGGACAGATTGTAGATGTAAGACCTCTTGATTTCCCGCATGAAGTATTAAGCTATGCTAAACCATTATTTTTCAAGATGGAGGGAGAAAGATGAAAACAGAGTATAGAACCTTTCAATTTAGCCTCCTAGCCATGGCTCCTATCCATACTGGCAGTGGTGATAAGTACACATCTCGTGAATTTATCTATGAAGATGGGTACTTTTATTTCCCTGATATGGGTAAGTTTTATAATCGAATGGTGGAGAAAGGTTATGATCAGAAGTTTGAGCGCTTTTTACAAGAGAGAAAGGCAAGTGCCAGTAATAATCGTTTGATTTCCTTTTTAGAGGATAACCGTATTTCTGACCGTGATTTTGGTGGTTATAGGATTAAAGAGACTGGTTTTGAAACCGAAAAGAACAACATTGATTCCCAGTTAGGTACTATTAATGAAGTAGCAAAGTTTATGAGAGACCCTTATGGTAATCCTTATATACCTGGTAGTTCGTTAAAGGGAGCTATTCGGACTATTTTAATGAACACAAATCCTGACTGGAACAATAAAAAGGTGGTTGATACTAGACGTAAGAATCCTAAGGAAAATAAAAATATGATTCCTTGGGTGCCTAAGAAGGGTAAAGAATTCAATAACATATTTAATGCCATTCGTGTTAGTGATAGCAAACCATTTAACAATGACAGTCTTATTTTAGTTCAAAAATGGGATTATTCAGCCAAGTCCTTAACTCCCAAGTCTCTTCCCTTATACAGGGAAGCCATCGCACCCTCAACTAAAATCAATTTCACCATTACTACAACTACTAAGGAAACTGGAATCCTAATGGAAGAATTAGGACAGAGAGCGCAAGCCTTTTACAAAGAATATAAAAACTTTTTCTTATCAGATTTTCCTGAAAATAAAATTCAGCCAAATAGTCAATATCCTATCTACTTGGGTGCTGGTAGTGGAGTTTGGACAAAAACAATTTTTAAACAAGCATATGAAATTGTAAAAGAGAACCACAAGAAACCAGTACAAACTAAGATGAAGGGTAAAGGTGTATTAAAGCTTACAAAAGCCCCTATCCTTTTGGAAGATGACTCTGTTCAGCCTTCCATATTAATAAAAAATGATGAATTCTTCTATGAAATGGGCAAGGCGAACTTTATGATTAAGGAGATTACTAAATGAAGGTTTTGATTTCGGCAGTGGGTGATACAGATCCTATACGAAATTTTCACGATGGAGCCTTAGTACATATTGCTAGAAAATATCGTCCAGATAAGATTATTATTGTTTTTTCAGAGAGAACAATTAGTAAGAAAGATGATATTG
>CAURHZ010000182.1:0-4034 GCA_963524345.1 uncultured Streptococcus sp. | reverse complement strand
GAATTACTCTGGTCTGATTACCTCAAACCGCTTTTGGAAGATTACTTACGGGGTTCATATGAAGAGGATGAAACTCTGGAGACATTGAAAAAAGCAATTAATCAGACAAGTATAGAGGAAGCAAGTGAGTCTATAGCTGATAACAATGAAGGCGTTGAGAATGATAATACGTATAACTGATAATCATTATAGAATTGCTAAAGAAGACTTTGTCGCAGAATATCCCAAGCTAAGTCAAGCACTTCTTGATAGAACACTGGATAATCTTTGTAAAGAGGAAAATATCTTCATTTTTCCAAATGATTTGAAAAATTCTCCTGACTTAGAAAAGGACCAAAAAATCTTTGAAACAGTTAATCAGAGAATCAAGACAGGAAATGTAATTGGTTTTCTGGGATATGGTCAGGAACGATTAACGATTTCCTCACGTTTTTCTGATGAGAGTAATGACCATTTTTTGCATTATCTCTTACAAAAGGTTCTCAATATCAATCTGACTAGTTTGGATGTCGGTCTATCTCCTGAAGATAAACTCTATCAACTCTTGGTTTACCTCTTTCCCAAGTATCTTCAAGCTGCTCTCCGAAAAGGTCTTTATAAGGAATACCATCGATTTTCTCATAACGACAGTCATGTTAAGGGAGTGATTGATGTAAGAAACCATCTCAAGAAAAATCTTCCTTTCACGGGAAATATTGCCTACACAACGAGAGAGTTCACCTATGATAATCCTCTCA
This sequence comes from uncultured Streptococcus sp., assembly GCA_963524345.1. GTDB lineage: Bacteria > Bacillota > Bacilli > Lactobacillales > Streptococcaceae > Streptococcus. The sequence continues at coordinate 3,297 of CAURHZ010000182.1, read as the reverse complement.
TGCAGCTGATTCGTCACACTATTGAATACATTAAGAATCAGAAAAGCATTGGTCAAGGGGTACTAGATAATCTCTCAACTAGTCGTGAAAACGTATCTGAAATCCTGCGTGTAACGCCCTCTTATAAACTAGCTGATCGTGCTAAGATTATTCGACGAAATCAATCTAAACTTTTGCGTCATGCATACTTTCACGAGTACAGAAAGTTACAAGAACTTTGTCTGATGATTCTAAATCAAGAAAAGCACGGTTTAGGGCATCAAGATCAAAAAATCCATGGTATTCTTTTTGATGTTGCCTGGCTTTGGGAAGAGTATGTTCATACTTTATTGCCAAAAGATTTCATCCATCCACGAAATAAAGAAAAACTAGGTGGTATTTCGGTATTTTCTGTTGGGAAACGGAAAGTATATCCAGATTTTTATCAAGAAGAGATTAAAATAGTATTAGATGCTAAGTATAAAAAACTGGAATTGACTGAAAAAGGAATCAATCGTGAGGACTTATTCCAGCTGATTTCCTATTCTTATATTTTGAAAGCTGAGAAGGCTGGTCTTGTTTTTCCGAGCAAGGACAAGGTTGTTGATAATGAGATAGGAAAGCTAGCAGGTTATGGAGCCTTGTTGAAGAAATGGTCTATCCAAATTCCTCAGGAGTCTTCATCTTATAGTGAATTTTGTGAAATGCTGGAAAACTCCGAAGAAATATTTAAAAGTAATATTACTAAAGAAGTGGGGAGAAAATAATCTCTCCTCTTTCTTTTGTTATTTACACAATAAAAACCGAACAATATATTTTAATTTATAAAATTATTTGACAAAGACTGTACTTTAGTTTATAATGAATTAAGGAAACGTCGGAAAAAGGCGTAGGGATGCGCAAGCATAGGTAGGTCATTACAAAAGAAACGAGACATCGAGATGTTAAATGAATTTCCAATTTTTGATTACGAAGATATTCAATTGATTCCAAATAAATGTGTCATTAAAAGCCGTGCAGAAGCGGATACAAGTGTCACTTTAGGAAATCACACCTTTAAACTACCTGTTGTGCCAGCTAATATGCAGACGATTTTGGATGAAAATGTAGCAGAGCAACTGGCTAAAGGTGGTTACTTCTACATTATGCACCGTTTTGATGAGGAAGGACGCATTCCTTTTATCAAACGCATGCATGATCAAGGGCTCATTGCTTCTATTTCTGTCGGTGTTAAGGACTATGAGTATGATTTTGTTAGCCAGCTCAAGGCTGATGCTCCTGAGTACATCACTATTGATATTGCCCATGGTCATGCGGATAGCGTGATTTCTATGATTCAACACATCAAGAAAGAATTGCCAGATACCTTTGTCATTGCTGGAAATGTGGGAACACCAGAAGCTGTGCGTGAATTGGAAAATGCTGGTGCGGATGCTACTAAGGTCGGAATTGGTCCAGGTAAGGTTTGTATTACCAAGGTTAAGACTGGTTTTGGTACAGGTGGTTGGCAGTTGGCTGCTCTACGCTGGTGTGCCAAGGCTGCACGTAAACCGATTATCGCTGATGGAGGAATTCGTACTCATGGTGATATTGCCAAGTCTATTCGTTTCGGTGCTAGCATGGTCATGATTGGTTCCCTCTTTGCAGGACATATCGAAAGTCCAGGGAAAACAATTGAAGTTGATGGTGAACAATTCAAAGAATACTATGGTTCAGCTTCACAATATCAAAAGGGTGCTTATAAGAACGTGGAAGGAAAACGCATATTACTTCCTGCAAAAGGTCATCTGCAAGACACTTTAACTGAGATGGAACAAGACCTTCAAAGTGCTATTTCTTATGCAGGTGGACGTCAGGTTGCTGACCTTAAACACGTTGATTATGTTATCGTGAAAAACTCTATCTGGAATGGGGATGCTTCCCACTAAGACGGGCTATCCATCTAGAAAAAAACTTGTTATTAGAGCAAATTTCTGTTATAATAAAACAAGTTTCCACCCTTAGTGTAATGGATATCACGTAAGATTCCGGTTCTTGAGATGGGGGTTCGATTCCCTCAGGGTGGATGTAAACATCCTAAAAAAGCCTTTAAATAGGGCTTTTTTCTTTATATTGCCCCAAATTTGCCCCTAAAACTGAAAATCTCTTTTTAAAGAATACCCAAATCCCCTCTAGTCCCGTTTTAAAGTGACTCAGGGGGCTTTTTTTGATATAATAAAAAGGACTGTTATCAGTTAGAAAGAGGTTGGTATGAAAGAATTACAAACTGTACTAAAGAATCATTTTGCAATCGAATTTGCAGACAAAAATTTACTGGAGACTGCCTTTACTCATACGAGTTATGCCAATGAGCACCGCCTCTTAAAAATTTCACACAATGAACGCTTGGAATTTTTAGGAGACGCTGTTCTACAGTTATTGATTTCAGAATATCTGTATAAAAAATATCCTAAAAAGCCTGAAGGGGACTTGTCCAAACTTCGTGCCATGATTGTCCGCGAGGAGAGTTTGGCTGGCTTTGCGCGTGATTGCCAGTTTGACCAGTTTATCAAACTTGGTAAAGGGGAAGAAAAATCTGGAGGGCGCAATCGTGACACCATTCTTGGGGATGCCTTTGAGGCCTTTCTCGGTGCCCTCCTTTTGGACAAGGATGTGTCCAAGGTCAAGGAATTTATCTATCAAGTCATGATTCCTAAGGTTGAAGCAGGCGAGTTTGAGATGATTACAGACTACAAAACTCATCTCCAAGAGTTGCTTCAGGTCAATGGGGATGTGGCTATTCGTTATCAGGTGATTTCTGAAACGGGTCCTGCCCATGATAAGGTCTTTGATGTAGAAGTTCTAGTTGAAGGTAAGAGTATCGGTCAAGGTCAAGGTCGTTCTAAGAAATTAGCAGAGCAGGAAGCTGCCAAAAATGCCGTTGAGAAAGGGCTGGATTCATGTATTTAAAGGAAATCGAAATTCAGGGATTCAAGTCTTTTGCTGATAAGACCAAGGTCGTCTTTGACCAAGGTGTGACGGCAGTTGTTGGACCCAATGGATCAGGAAAGTCGAATATTACAGAAAGTCTGCGTTGGGCCTTGGGGGAGTCAAGTGTTAAGAGTCTCCGTGGTGGCAAGATGCCAGATGTCATCTTTGCCGGAACAGAGAGTCGCAAACCGCTCAATTATGCTTCTGTAGTTGTGACTTTGGATAATCATGACGGATTTATCAAGGATGCAGGCCAAGAAATCAGGGTGGAACGCCATATCTATCGTAGTGGGGATAGTGAATACAAAATTGGCGGCAAGAAAGTTCGTCTTCGTGATATTCATGATC
>CAURHZ010000181.1:0-4047 GCA_963524345.1 uncultured Streptococcus sp. | reverse complement strand
TTGCGCGTTGTCTGCGCCTTGTCACTCATGATGGCAATCTTTTGCCCCATGACGTGATTTAAAAAGGTTGACTTCCCAACATTGGGACGTCCTAAAATGGCTACAAAGCCTGATTTAAAAGTCATAATTTCCTCTTACTGTTTAAAATAATAAATCCCAAATCCGTGGGAGAAAAATCAATGCGCCTGTTAAGGCTGCAAAAAGAGAGGCCACTAATACCGCACCAGCCGCCATATCCTTGGCATTTTTAGCCAGCATAGAAAAGTGATAGTGACTGGCCAAATCCACCACATTTTCAATAGCAGAGTTGATAATTTCAAAGGCTACTACCAAGAAAATGCTCAATAGGAGAAAGAGCCATTCGATTCGTGACACCTGAAAAACAAAACCTGCAAGGATGACCACGAGAGCGGTCACTGCGTGTTTTCGCATATTGCGTTCTTCCTTGATAGCAGTAAAAATTCCTGTGATGGCAAATTCTAAACTGGATATCAGGTCACGATTTTTCCATTTTCGTTTATTGTCTTGTGAGTCCATAGGCTGTCAAAATTTCTTCTTGTAAACCGAACATCTCCGCTTCTTCTTCCGGAGTGTAGTGATCATAGCCGTTGATATGTAAAAAGCCGTGTACTGCCAAGAAACCCATCTCACGCTCAAAGCTGTGGCCATATTCCTCGGCCTGCTCATGAGCCTTATCAATAGAGATGAACAGTTCCCCAATATAGGCATCAAACTCAGACATCATCTCTGCTAATTCTGGATTTTCAAGCAAGTCCTCTTCGTCAAAGGCAATTTCCAACTCTGGCTTATACTCAAGGCTGATGACATCTGTCGGACGGTCTGTGTCACGGTACTCCAGATTGAGTTCATGACTACGCTCGTTGGTCACAAAGGTGACTGCCATCTCCTTGTCTTCTTTGCCTAATTTTTGGGCTGCAAATTCCAAAATTTCTTGGGTTTGTTGCAACATTTCTTTTGAAACTTGACCAGTTTCATCTACCATTTCAATATACATGTGCTTCTCGTTTCTCTTTACTTGGCTTTATTATACCACATTTCCATGATTTTATTCTATCTTTTTGATATAATACTATGGAATACAATCACAAGGAGAGAACGATGTCATTTGACGGATTTTTTTTACACCACATGGTTGAGGAATTGCAAAGAGAGTTAGTGAATGGACGCATTCAGAAAATCAATCAGCCTTTTGAACAAGAGTTGGTCTTGCAAATCCGCAGCAATCGCCAAAGTCATCGCCTGCTCCTTTCTGCCCATCCAGTTTTTGGACGCATTCAACTGACCCAAACGACTTTTGAAAATCCAGCCCAACCTTCTACCTTTATCATGGTTTTGAGAAAGTATTTACAGGGTGCCCTGATTGAGTCGATTGAGCAAGTGGAAAATGACCGCATTGTGGAAATCACGGTTTCCAATAAAAACGAGATTGGAGACCATATTCAGGCTACCTTGATTATCGAAATCATGGGGAAACACAGTAATATTCTACTGGTCGATAAAAGCAGTCATAAAATCCTCGAAGTAATCAAACACGTTGGCTTTTCACAAAATAGCTACCGAACCTTGCTTCCTGGATCAACCTATATCGCTCCGCCAAGCACGGAATCTCTCAATCCTTTCACTGTCAAGGACGAGAAACTCTTTGAAATCCTGCAAACACAGGAAACGACAGCTAAACATCTTCAAAATCTCTTTCAAGGTCTAGGACGCGACACGGCAAATGAATTGGAAAGGATACTGGTTAGTGAAAAACTTTCCACTTTCCGAAACTTTCTCAATCAAGAAACCAAGCCATGCTTGACAGAGACTTCCTTCAGTCCAGTTCCTTTTGCAAATCAGGTGGGAGAGCCTTTTACCAGTCTTTCGGATCTCTTAGACACCTACTATAAGGACAAGGCTGAACGCGACCGCGTCAAACAACAAGCCAGTGAACTCATTCGCCGTGTTGAAAATGAACTTCAAAAAAATCGCCATAAGCTTAAAAAACAAGAAAAAGAATTACTGGCGACAGACAACGCTGAAGAATTTCGTCAAAAAGGAGAATTGCTGACAACCTTCCTCCACCAAGTGCCTAACGACCAAGACCAGGTTATCCTAGACAACTACTATACTAATCAACCTATCACCATTGCGCTTGATAAGGCTCTGACTCCCAACCAGAATGCCCAACGCTATTTTAAACGTTACCAGAAACTCAAAGAAGCTGTCAAATACTTGACTGATCTGATTGAAGAAACCAAGGCAACCATTCTCTATCTGGAAAGTGTGGAGACCGTCCTCAACCAAGCTGGACTAGAAGAAATCGCTGAAATTCGTGAAGAATTGATTCAAACCAGCTTTATCCGTAGAAGACAGCGGGAGAAAATCCAGAAACACAAAAAACCAGAACAATATCTAGCAAGCGATGGCAAAACCATCATCTATGTTGGCCGAAACAACCTACAAAACGAGGAACTAACCTTTAAAATGGCTCGTAAGGAGGAACTTTGGTTCCATGCCAAAGACATCCCTGGAAGCCACGTTGTCATATCAGGCAATCTTGACCCATCTGATGAAGTCAAGACAGACGCAGCAGAGCTGGCCGCCTACTTCTCTCAAGGTCGCTTGTCAAATCTGGTGCAGGTAGATATGATTGAAGTCAAGAAACTCAACAAACCAACTGGTGGAAAACCCGGCTTTGTGACCTACACAGGACAAAAGACCCTCCGTGTCACACCAGACCCCGAAAAAATCGCATCTATGAAAAAATCCTGATTCGACTTGAAATCAGGATTTCTTTTACATTTTACTCTGCAATCAATGTTTCCAAACCAACCTTCATCATATCAGTGAAGGTGTTTTGGCGTTCTTCTGCAGTTGTATCTTCGTCTGGATTGACCAAACTATCAGAAATAGTCATGATAGCAAGGGCGTCAACATGGTGTTGGGCAGCAAGATAGTAAAGTGCTGCTGCTTCCATTTCCACAGCCTTGACTCCCCATTTACCAAGTTCGATGTTCTTTTCAAAGTAGTTTGAATAAAAGACATCAGAAGACAAAACGTTCCCAACGTGGGTGGTCATACCGAGTTCTTTGGCGATATGGTAGGCCTTGTCCAGCAAATCAAAGCTAGCGATTTGTGGGAAATCGTACTGTGGCCAGTCATTGCGGACGATGTTTGAGTTAGTTGCAGCTGCTTGCGCCAAAACCAATTCACGAACATGGACATCTTCATTCAAAGAACCCGCAGTTCCCACACGAATCAATTTTTTCACTCCGTAGTCAACAATCAACTCACGCGCATAAATCGAAATAGATGGCATACCCATCCCAGTTCCCATAACAGATACACGGTGACCCTTGTAAGTACCAGTGTAACCAAACATGTTACGCACTTCGTTAAAGCAAACAGCATCTTCAAGAAAATTCTCAGCAATAAATTTCGCACGAAGAGGATCCCCAGGAAGAAGAATTTTATCAGCAATTTCACCCTGCTGAGCAGCAATATGGATAGACATAATTTATGATACAAAGAGCGAGAAGAAAACGACTGAAAATTAGGAATCTGGCGAGAAATCCTGATTTCTCAGTCAGATTATCTATTTTCCGAGTTTTCCGCTCGTGTTCAAATTAGAACACCTCACTCTACCTTTCTTTTTTTATATTCAGGATAGCGACAGAGAACAAAGTAAAAATAGGAAACTGACGAAGCATCTCAGATGCTAGACAGTTTATCTTTTTTACACAGTTCTCCGCCTGTATTCAGTTCAATGAATACAGTTAACCCATCCTTTCTTTTATTGTTATGAAAAGTTTTCCACTTATGTCCAAATTAGAACACACGCTCTACTTTTCTTTCTCATTTTTATTTTATAGCTAGGAACAATCGGATTCAATCAAGACTCCAATAAACCTACTTCATTTTAATTTAAAACAATTATTAATAAATTGAGACTATTTTTTTATCTTTTTAGTTAAATACTTTACTAGAAGAAACGGGCCTCCCCTATCTTATTACTCTATTCTTTGACTTCTGACACAGTATGCT
>CAURHZ010000180.1:0-4087 GCA_963524345.1 uncultured Streptococcus sp. | reverse complement strand
AATCAGGCCTTGCTTACTGTGGCCTATTGGAGCGGCAAGATTGGTTTATTACGCTACTTCCCTGAGTCTTTTTATATAAAAAATCAAACTCTGACCGAAAGTGAACGAAGACAATATAAACTTCTAGCTTATAAGCAGTTGATGTCACAAGCCATGCTTCATGAATCCCAAACGGTAAAGGAAAATGCCAAGAAAGTTCCCTCTAGCATCAATCCGAAAATTCCCACCTTACTATTGGTGTCTAACGGAAAAGGAACTGGTTTTAGCCAATTTGAGTGGCAACGTTATGCAGAGAGATTTGCAAGCGACCAGTCTAATGTTCAAGTCGTCTATATGGATGCGCCACACGATCTCTATCATTATCAAAGTCATGAAATAGTTTCGCAGATTGAAGATTTTTTAAAGAGTAATTGATGGTTTAGAGATTTTTTTAATCTTAGACTGATGACGTTAATTAAATAATGAAGGATTAACAGTAGAATAGTAAATTTTTTCTTAACAAAAACCTGCCCATTGGGTGGTTTTTTTGTGATTTAAGGAAACGATGAAACCAGAGTTTTTGTTTAAAAGTATTATTTTAAGAGAGAAATCTCTAATTTCATAATTTACAGGCAAACGCTTGCATTCCGTTTTTTATTGGACTATAATAGGTTGGTATAAAGCCTTCTGTAATAATAAAACGTAAAAGGTTTAGAAAGTAAGGATTTAGATTACTTGTATTGGAAAATATGATTTTCTATTCCTTGCGATAGGGAGATAGATATGGCAATGATAGAAGTGGAACATCTTCAGAAAAATTTTGTGAAGACAGTTAAGGAACCGGGGTTGAAGGGGGCTTTACGCTCCTTCATTCATCCTGAAAAGCAGACCTTTGAAGCGGTCAAGGATTTGACTTTTGAAGTTCCAAAAGGCCAAATTTTAGGCTTTATCGGAGCTAATGGTGCTGGGAAGTCGACAACCATCAAAATGCTGACAGGAATTTTGAAACCGACATCTGGTTTTTGTCGGATTAACGGCAAGATTCCGCAGGATAATCGCCAAGATTATGTCAAGGATATTGGGGTTGTCTTTGGACAACGCACCCAGTTATGGTGGGATTTGGCTCTGCAAGAGACCTACACGGTCTTGAAAGAGATTTACGATGTGCCAGACTCGCTCTTTCATAAGCGCATGGACTTTTTAAATGAAGTCTTGGATTTGAAGGAATTTATCAAAGATCCCGTGCGGACTCTTTCACTGGGACAACGGATGCGGGCGGATATTGCGGCTTCCTTGCTTCACAATCCCAAGGTTCTCTTTTTAGATGAGCCGACCATTGGTTTGGATGTGTCGGTCAAGGACAATATTCGCCGGGCTATCACCCAAATCAATCAAGAGGAAGAAACAACCATTCTCTTGACCACTCATGACCTGAGCGATATTGAGCAGCTCTGTGATCGAATTTTTATGATTGATAAGGGGCAAGAGATTTTTGATGGAACGGTTAGCCAGCTCAAGGAGACCTTTGGAAAGATGAAGACTCTCTCCTTTGACCTGACGCCAGGTCAAAGTCATCTCGTCTCTCATTATGAGGGCTTGCCTGATATGTCCATTGATAGACAAGGAAATACTCTCAATATTGAATTCGATAGTTCCCGCTACCAGTCGGCCGATATTATCAAGCAAACCTTATCTGATTTTGAAGTCCGTGATTTGAAGATGGTAGATACGGATATTGAAGATATTATCCGTCGCTTCTATCGAAAGGAGCTCTAAGATGGTCAAATTGTGGAGACGTTATAAACCCTTTATCAATGCAGGTGTTCAGGAATTGATTACCTATCGAGTCAACTTTATTCTCTATCGGATCGGCGATGTCATGGGTGCTTTTGTGGCTTTTTATCTCTGGAAGGCTGTCTTTGATTCTTCGCAAGAGTCCTTGATTCAGGGTTTTAGTATGGCAGATATCACCCTCTACATCATTATGAGTTTTGTGACCAATCTTCTGACTAGATCCGATTCGTCCTTTATGATTGGGGAGGAGGTCAAGGATGGCTCTATTATCATGCGCTTGTTGAGACCAGTGCATTTTGCAGCCTCCTATCTTTTCACTGAGCTTGGTTCCAAGTGGTTGATTTTTATCAGCGTTGGACTACCATTTTTAAGTGTCATTGTTTTGATGAAAATCTTATCTGGGCAAGGGATTGTAGAAGTGCTGGGATTAACTGTCCTTTATCTTTTTAGTTTAACGCTGGCCTATCTGATTAACTTTTTCTTTAATATCTGCTTTGGATTTTCTGCCTTCGTGTTTAAAAATCTTTGGGGTTCCAACCTACTTAAGACTTCAATAGTGGCCTTTATGTCTGGAAGTTTGATTCCCTTGGCTTTCTTTCCCAAGGTTGTTTCAGATATTCTGTCCTTCCTGCCTTTTTCATCCTTGATTTACACTCCGGTCATGATTATCGTTGGGAAATACGATGCCAATCAGATTCTTCAGGCGCTCGCTTTGCAGTTTTTCTGGCTCTTAGTGATGGTGGGCTTGTCTCAGTTGATTTGGAAACGAGTCCAGTCATTTATCACCATTCAGGGAGGTTAGTATGAAAAAATATCAACGCATGCATCTGATTTTTATCAGACAATACATCAAGCAAATCATGGAATACAAGGTGGATTTTGTGGTGGGGGTTTTAGGAGTTTTTCTGACCCAAGGCTTGAACCTCTTGTTTCTCAATGTCATCTTTCAACACATCCCATCCTTAGAAGGTTGGACTTTTCAAGAAATTGCTTTTATCTATGGATTTTCCTTGATTCCCAAGGGGCTGGACCATCTCTTTTTTGACAATCTCTGGGCACTGGGGCAACGCTTGGTGCGAAAAGGGGAGTTTGACAAGTATCTGACTCGTCCTATAAATCCTCTCTTTCACATCCTAGTTGAGACCTTTCAGATTGACGCTTTGGGTGAACTTTTGGTTGGTGGGATCCTACTAGCTACAACGGTATCTAGCATTGCTTGGACTCTTCCAAAATTCCTAATTTTTCTATTCTGCATTCCTTTTGCGACCTTGATTTATACTTCCTTGAAAATCGCGACAGCCAGCATCGCCTTTTGGACCAAACAGTCAGGAGCAATGATTTACATTTTCTATATGTTTAATGATTTTGCCAAGTATCCGATTTCAATTTATAATTCATTTCTTCGTTGGTTAATCAGTTTTATTGTACCTTTTGCCTTTACGGCCTACTATCCTGCCAGCTATTTCTTGCAGGACAAGGATGTAATCTTTAACATCGGAGGTTTGATGTTGATTTCTCTGGTTTTCTTTGTCATTTCCCTTAAACTTTGGGATAGGGGATTAGATGCCTACGAAAGTGCGGGTTCGTAAATAATAGAATATCAAAGCCTTGTCTCAGGACAGGCTTTTTTTAATAGAGATGAAAATTTCTTGACACCTATTCTCAGAGTGCTATACTGTAAGTGTAATCGCCGATTTAGCTCAGTTGGTAGAGCAAGGCACTCGTAAAGCCTAGGTCACAGGTTCAATCCCTGCAATCGGCAAAGTGAAGAAGCTCATTTTACTGAGTTTCTTTTTATTTTATTTTATCTTAACTATTGAACCACATAGACTTAGATATAGACCAGATAGGCAAAAGACCTTGTTCTTGAGAAATTCCTCTGCTATAATGATTTTTGTAAGGGACGTGAGGCGTCACTATCAGATAACTCAAGTTCCTAAAAAAGAAATTGGAGATAAAAAATGAAAAAATTATTAGGGATTGTATTTTTAGTAGCAGCAGCGACAGTAGTGTATTTTGGTTCTGTTGGATGGCCAAGTTTAAATGTCAACCTCTGGTCATTGATTCCGGTAGGGCTGTTCCTCTTTTTCACTCTAGAGAATCTTTTGAAAAAGGATTATAAGGCTAGTCTGATGTGTTTGATTATCGCCTTTATCATTGCGAATGCAATTTTGGACCTGTTGCCAATTTCAAGTGGCTTGGTGATTGGAGCAGGTGTCCTAGCTTGTGTAGGTATTGGTTATCTATTTCCTGATAAAGATAAAAAACTCCAAGCAGGCAGATCCTGCTAACTCATGACAGAAAAAGAAGTTTA
>CAURHZ010000179.1:0-4099 GCA_963524345.1 uncultured Streptococcus sp. | reverse complement strand
AAGTACAGCCTGCGGCTAGTTTCCTAGTTTGCTCTTTGATTTTCATTGAGTATTACTTGAGCAACTATACTATTTAGAAACAAAAGAAGCCATCAGGTTAGCATTTAACCTAAACAGCTCCTTGATTATCCTCCAAATAAACGAGCAAAAAAGCCTTTCTTAGTGGATTGGACTTCTTCTTTTGCTTGGTCCAGCTCTAGCTTAAGATTTTCTTGATCCTTCATGGCTTGAAGGGTCAATTGTTGCTGCTGATCAAGTTGTTTATCTTTCTCAGCAATCTGACGGTCTTTGATACGCATCTGCTCGTCTTTTTCTGATAACTGACGATCCTTGGCTTTTAATTGTTCATAAAGACGGAGAATTTCTGCATTCTTCTCATCAACTAGAATCTCCATCAGTTCACGTTGCTTGACATCTTCACTGACAGGCTCATCTTCAAAAATCGTTTTTTTATAGATTTCTTCTAGCTTAATCAAGCCACTTCTGGTAACGACTGTTACCCCTTTGTCATTTTTATCTGTGTCTTCTTCTGGTAATTCTTTGACACGGTTATTGATTGCTTGGCGAGATAATCCTAAGACCTCTGCAATCTCACTGACGGTCATTTCAATACTCATAATATCCTCTGAAACGTTTTCTAGCTTTTCTTTACTTAAATCTTATCATAAGCTAGAAAAACTGTCAAATTTTCGCTTAATCTAAGGCCTTCAAAAAGGCTAATAAGACTTGGGCAGAGCGACGTCCAGCTTCGATAATAAACTCATCAAAAGAGATGTTTGCTTCATGGTTGGCATTGTCACTCATAGCTCGGATAACTAAGACTGGAAGATTAAGAGCATGCGCTGCCTGAGCAATAGCTGCCCCCTCCATCTCAACGGCTAAAACTTCTGGGAAATGAGACTTAATCGCTTCTATCTTGTCATTTCCTGCAACAAAACTATCTCCTGTAGCAATCAAACCAAGATGCCAGTTTTGGTCCAATTGAGATAAACTCTCTTGAATTTTGGCAACAAAGGTTTTATCTGATTCGAAATAAAGCGGTTGTTGTGCCATTTGTCCATAGGCATAGCCAAAAGCTGTGACATCCACATCATGATAGGCTAATTTGTCAGCAATCACGACATCCCCAACAGCAATCCCTTCTGCTAATGCCCCAGCTGACCCCGTATTAATTATAGCATCCACTTGGAAATGATCAGCCAAAATTGCCACACTCATAGCAGACATAACCTTACCAATTCCACTTTCTACAAGAACGACTTCATGTGAGGCAATGGTTCCTGTATGGTAGGTATTCCCCAAAACAACTTGCTCTTGGGCATTGTCTAAATGCTGGACCAGATAAGCCAGTTCTTCTGGCATCGCCGCAATAATTCCTATTTTCATTTTATTTCCTTTTCTATTACAAAAGTTTCATTGCTAAGACAAGCAAAATCAAGAGAAAGATGACTGCAAATAAAATCTTATTTAACTTAGAATTGAAGACATTTCTCTTGGTATTTTCAATGCGACGGCTTTTATGAATAGACGGTTCGACCTGAATCTTCAAGGTTTCCTGGCTAAAACCATGTTCCTTAGGATTGGCATAACCAAAACGGGAAGAAGAGGTTGGTAAAATCTTGGTTTCCTCGTCATCAAGCAAAGGGGGACCCGAAATTTTTTCGCCTCTATTAGCTCTTTCAATCATTTCATCCGTTAATAAAGGTTTACCCATACTGACCTCCTCTATTTTTTGTGCAATTCCCAATATTGAACAGCCATAATTGTCTTGGCATCACAGATATGACCTGATTGGATTAATTCCTTAGCTTCTTCTAGGCTCACTTCAAGGACTTCCAAGGTCTCATCCTCGTCCTGCGGACGCGGATTTTCCACCTTTGTCAAATCGCTTGCTCGGTATAGTTTTAACTTTTCATTACAAAAGCCAATAGCTGAATAGAAGTCATACAAGAGCTCTAACTTCCCTGTATAGGCTGTTTCTTCCTCTAATTCACGCAGAGCTGCTGCCACAGGGTCTGTATTTTCTCCTACTTCCAGTTTTCCGGCTGGAATTTCGTAAGAGACAGCCTCGATGGCTTTGCGGTACTGCTTAACCAAGATGAGTTTTTGTTCATCCGTTACTGCTAAAACACAGACAGCTCCATTGTGGAAAATCAAATCCCGTTGGGCAGTTCCCTTGCCTTCTGGTAATTCAACCTGATCTTGAACCAGTTTAAAAATTGGTCCTTGATAGATTTCTTTTCGGCTAAGCGTTTTTTCTTCAAATTCCATGACAGACTCCTACTGATTCTTAGGATGATGAGGAAGGCGAGTTGCATATTCGTCTTTGTTAACCTGACGACCGCGTCCAATGGCAATCGCATCTGCTGGAACGTCTTTGGTAATCGTTGAGCCAGCACCAACGAGGGAATTGTCACCAAGTTCTACTGGCGCAATAATGGTTGAGTTTGAACCAACAAAGACATTGTTTCCAATGACTGTCTTGTATTTGTTTTTGCCGTCATAGTTGACTGTAATGGTTCCAGCACCAAAGTTAACATGGCTACCCACTTCACAGTTTCCGATATAAGTCAAATGACCAGCCTTAGTATTCTCGCCGATAGAAGAACCTTTCACCTCAACAAAGTTACCAATATGAACTTGGGCACCCAGACTTGAACCTGGACGAATGTGGGCGTAAGGACCGACTGTTACGCCGTCTGCAACACTGCTTTCCTCAATCATAGAATTGGTAATGACAGCTCCTGCTCCAATAGTGCTGTCCACTACATAAGTACCATTTGTCAAAACAGTCTCAGCACCAATTTTCGTTTGCCCTTTCAAGGTAACATTGGCTTCAATTTGAACTTCAGGAGCAATCTCAACATCAATATCGATATAAGTTGCTTCTGGGTTGACAAAGCTAACACCGTTGACCATGTGTTGGTGATTGATGCGGCGACGCATCACTGCTTCAGCAGTCGCAAGAGCCACACGGTCATTTACCCCAAGACTTTCATCAAAATCTTTCAAAGTATAAGCGCCAACTTTTTCACCAGCTTCACGGAAAATGCCAATGACATCTGTAATATAGTATTCGCCTTGAGCGTTATTGGTATTGATATTTTTCAAAGCCTCAAACAAACGCTCGTTATCAAAGACGTAAGTTCCAGTGTTGATTTCCTTGATTTGTTTTTCAAAATCTGTAGCATCCTTCTGCTCAACAATGCGAAGAACTTCAGCATTGTCATTACGCACAATTCGCCCATAGCCAAAAGGATTATCCGTTTCAGCAGTCAAGATAGTCGCCACATTTTTATGATTGATGTGGAAATCAATCAAGTTTTTCAAGCTTTCACCAGTGATTAAAGGAGTATCTCCTGCAATGACCAGGGTGTGACCTGACAAACCTTCTAAAATAGGCTCTGTCATCATAACCGCATGACCGGTACCCAACTGTTCAGATTGAGTCACAAATTCTGTCTGTCCAGCCAAGACCTGCTCAACCAATTCCGCCTTGTGTCCTACAACTGTTACTGTCTTTTCAGGCTGGATAGCTCCCACACTACGGAAAACATGTTCCAACATAGAAATACCCGCAACCTTGTGCAACACTTTTGGCAAATCAGATTTCATGCGAGTCCCTTTACCCGCTGCTAAAATAATGGCATAATTTGACATAATCTTCTCTTTTCTCTAGAAATTCCCTTTTATTATACCATATTTCAAATCATTCCGCGCCCTTGAATGAAAAAATGCTCTAAAGTCCTTTCTTAACCCATTTTTTGAGTATTTTTTTTGATTTTTTTTCATTTTTAAGGTAAAATTATGAGATATGAGAAAGAAAATTAATCCGCTTATTTTATTTGGTTTTTTTGGGATTATGATTTTCATTTTAATCCTGAATCGCCCTCGTTTTGAGGACCATCCTGTAAAAACAAAGTCAAATATCGCGCAAGTAGAAACGCAAGCGCTACACAATATAGATAAACCGGTAATTGATGTTTCTGGTTGGCAACGTCCTGAGGAAATAAATTACGATACTCTCTCCCAAAACATTTCTGGAGCTATCGTTCGTGTACATAGTGGCGCTCAAACGTCCAAAGAGAACGATGCTTCC
>CAURHZ010000178.1:0-4106 GCA_963524345.1 uncultured Streptococcus sp. | reverse complement strand
ATGGAAATCACTCAGTTCACTTATTTCCAACAAGTAGGTGGATTGGCAACTGGCCCTGTGACTGCGGAAGTTACCTATGGTTTGGAGCGTTTGGCTTCTTACATTCAAGAAGTAGACTCTGTCTATGATATCGAGTGGGCTGATGGTGTAAAATATGGAGAAATCTTTATCCAGCCTGAGTATGAGCACTCAAAATATTCATTTGAAATTTCAGATCAAGAAATGTTGCTGGAAAACTTTGATAAGTTTGAAAAAGAAGCTGGTCGTGCCTTGGAAGAAGGATTAGTGCACCCTGCCTATGACTATGTTCTCAAATGTTCACACACCTTTAACCTGCTTGATGCGCGTGGTGCAGTATCTGTAACAGAGCGCGCAGGCTATATCGCTCGTATCCGTAACTTGGCCCGTGTCGTAGCCAAAACCTTTGTCGCAGAACGCAAACGCCTAGGCTACCCACTTTTGGATGAAGCAACACGAGCTAAGCTCTTAGCAGAAGACGGAGAATAGTGAGTAATACTGTGCTCTAAAATCGTTAGAGGCAAGTCGAAGACTTGCTAGAGGGATATGCACCGCTGTACTGTTATGTGGGGATTTTTGAAACCTTAGGTTCAAAAATCAGTCAGCTAAATCCACTTTGATGAGACTGTTAGAAATCTTGATCAATTTTGCATTAGATTTCCATACAGACTCACAAAGTTAGTTAGCTACGTCCCCAGTACCTAAGGTGCATATCAAAAAAGATTGAAGAAAATGTAAAGGAAAAAACATGACAAAAAACTTATTAGTAGAACTCGGTCTTGAAGAATTACCAGCCTATGTTGTCACACCAAGTGAAAAACAACTAGGCGAAAAAATGGTAGCCTTCCTCAAGGAAAACCGCCTGTCTTTTGAAGACATTCAAACCTTCTCAACACCACGTCGTTTGGCTGTTCGTGTGACTGGTCTTGCAGACAAACAGTCTGATTTGACAGAAGATTTTAAGGGACCAGCAAAGAAAATTGCCTTGGATAGTGATGGGAACTTCACCAAAGCAGCTCAAGGATTTGTTCGTGGAAAAGGTTTGACGGTTGAAGATATCGAATTTCGTGAAATCAAGGGTGAAGAATATGTCTATGTCACTAAGGAAGAAATTGGTCAAGCAGTTGAAGCAATTGTTCCTGGTGTTGTAGATGTTTTGAAGTCATTGACTTTCCCTGTCAGCATGCACTGGGCTGGAAATAGCTTTGAATACATTCGACCTGTTCACACTTTGACTGTTCTTTTAGATGAAGAAGAGTTTGACTTGGATTTCCTTGATATCAAGGGGGATCGTGTCAGCCGTGGTCATCGTTTCTTGGGACAAGAAACTAAGATTCAGTCAGCATTGAGCTATGAAGAAGACCTTCGTCGTCAATTTGTAATCGCAGATCCACGTGAACGTGAGCAAATGATTGTTGACCAAATCAAAGCAATCGAAGCTGAACATGGTGTACGCATCGAAATTGATGCTGATTTGCTTAATGAAGTCTTGAACTTGGTTGAATACCCAACTGCCTTTATGGGAAGTTTTGATGCCAAATACCTTGAAGTTCCAGAAGAAGTTTTGGTGACTTCAATGAAAGAACACCAACGTTACTTTGTTGTTCGCGATCAAGATGGCAACCTCTTGCCAAACTTTATTTCTGTTCGTAATGGAAATGCTGAGCATTTGGAAAATGTCATCAAAGGAAATGAAAAAGTTTTGGTAGCACGCTTGGAAGACGGTGAATTCTTCTGGCGTGAAGATCAAAAATTGGTCATTTCAGATCTTGTTGAAAAATTAAACAATGTGACTTTCCATGAGAAAATTGGTTCCCTTCGTGAACACATGATTCGTACGGGTCAGATTGCTATTCTCCTGGCAGAAAAAGCTGGTTTGTCAGCTGATGAAACGATTGACCTAGCCCGTGCAGCTACTATTTACAAGTTTGACTTGTTGACAGGGATGGTTGGTGAGTTTGATGAATTACAAGGAATTATGGGTGAAAAATATGCCCTTCTTGCTGGTGAAACTCCAGCGGTGGCAGCTGCTATTCGTGAACACTACATGCCTACTTCAGCTGAAGGAGAACTTCCAGAGAGCAAGGTCGGAGCCATTCTAGCTATTGCAGACAAATTGGATACGATTTTGAGTTTCTTCTCAGTAGGCTTGATTCCATCAGGTTCTAATGACCCTTATGCCCTTCGTCGTGCGACCCAAGGTGTGGTTCGTATCTTGGATGCCTTTGGTTGGCACATTGCTATGGATGAGCTGATTGATAGCCTTTATGCTCTAACATTTGACAGCTTGACTTATGAAAATAAGGCAGAGGTTATGGATTTTATCAAGGCTCGTGTTGATAAGATGATGGGCTCTACTCCAAAAGACGTTAAGGAAGCGGTCCTTGCAAGTTCGAACTTTGTTGTGGCAGATATGCTAGAAGCAGCAAATGCTCTCGTAGAAGCAAGCAAGGAAGAAGACTTCAAACCATCTGTTGAATCACTTTCTCGTGCCTTTAACTTGGCTGAGAAGGCAGAAGGAGTTGCTACAGTTGATTCAGCTCTCTTTGAGAATGAAGAAGAGAAAAACTTGGCAGAAGCAGTAGAATCACTCGTTTTGTCAGGGACTGCCAGTCAGCAATTGAAACAACTCTTTGCTCTTAGCCCAGTCATTGATGCATTCTTTGAGAATACCATGGTTATGGCCGAAGATCAGGCTGTCCGTCAAAATCGTTTGGCTATCTTGTCTTATTTAACTCAAAAAGCAGCTAAACTTGCACGTTTTAACCAAATCAATACCAAATAAAATCTGTTAAATGGATTAAATCTTATCATAAAGGAGAGAAACATGGATCCTAAAAAAATTGATCGTATTAACGAGCTTGCGAAAAAGAAAAAAACAGAAGGCTTGACCCCAGAAGAAAAAGTAGAACAAGCCAAACTACGTGAGGAGTACATAGAAGGTTATCGTCGCACTGTTCGTCACCACATCGAAGGGATCAAAATTGTGGACGAAGAAGGAAACGATGTTACACCAGAGAAACTACGTCAAGTTCAACGTGAAAAAGGATTACATGGTCGTAGTCTCGATGACCCAAATTCATAATAAATATTCTTTCTTTTAACAAGGATAGATAAAATAATAACCAAAAGACTAGCAGACACAAACTGCTAGTCTTTTGTCACTTAAAAAGGAACCAAAATGGTTCCTAAAACTATTATTAGTTACTTGCGCCAGATGTAGCGTCTGCGCCACCACCGTGACCTCCAGCATCACCTGCATCAGAAGCTCCAGATGTGGCATCTGCTCCGCCATGTCCGCCAGCAGGAGCTGCAGCATTTCCACCAACTAGACGTTGACCAGTTGTATTGAGGTACCAATCAAGCCATGGTTGGAAGTTGAAGACTATTTCATTGATACCAGCGTATGATCCATCAGGATAGTACATAGCTTGATAGTTGTGAGTATTGATAACCCCTGCAGGAGATCCAGGAACGATTGTACGAACATATTCTTGATCACCATTACGCAGTACACCGACAACCCATTCAACATTTTTCATACGTCCACCGGGAAGTGAGTTATGGACAGTTGAGAGACGGTTACCAGATTGAGATGGTACACGTTTAGCAAACATGGTGTTTGGATCTTGGTGAACATTATTGTAGTATAAGAATTGGTTGTTATCATCTGCAAATGTCAATTCAAATGGCATTGCTTTCAAGAACATATCGATTTGGTTAACAGTTAAGATACCATGATCTAGTTTGACATAGGTATCACCTGAAACCGCACCAGTAATTTCAGCAACTTTTTCAACCCATTCTGGATCATCGGGATCAACTTCTGTGATTGTGGTAGCAATTGGTCTGCCACAATCCAAATCTTCTGGTTCAATTGGTTTTGGTTTTTTCAATTTTGAAACAACTCCTACATATTTTACAAAATTATCCAAGCAAGTTTCGAGGAATTTAACTGTTCCTTCATTCGTGATATTGCCCTCTGAGTCAAAAGCTTCTTTGGCTTTACCAAGAAGGAATTCGTTTCCAGGAAGTGTATAGGCATTGACACCTGGAGCGTCAAGAATCTTACGAAGGTGAACTTGGGC
>CAURHZ010000177.1:0-4125 GCA_963524345.1 uncultured Streptococcus sp. | reverse complement strand
ACTAGGGTGACGAGGAGTAATCGGAGCTTCTACTCTTGATTCATCTGCCGGTGATGCAGGCATATCCTCACTAGGATGTTTTGGAACACGTGGTGCATTCTCCATAATTTTTTCAACAGCTGATAGGGATGCAACCATAACATCTTCATCTGCGAGTTTTATTTCAGGAACAAATAGAGCTTCTTTTTTCTCTGCAAGTTCAGTGGCCTCTTGGCGAATCCCTTCATAACGTTTTACTTTTTCTAAATCACGTAAAATCTGCTCTTTAAAGCTTAATTTTTCGTCTTCTCTTGGCTTTTCACTCAAAAGTTTATCCTCCTCGTTGACAATCCATAATATTATATCTTAAAAACGAAAGAAAAGCAACCTAGCATGCTTTTCTAGCTTATTTTTTAGCTTCCCAGACCATATCATACCAGGTTTCCCCTGCAAAGGTTGACTGGGACTGGCCTTCATTGACAAATCCATGTTTTTCGTAGTAAGTAATGAGATAGTCATGACAGGTTAGGTTAATGCCTTCTCTTTCGTGTTCAAGAGCTAGTTCTTTCAAAGCTGTTAGCAATTTCTGACCTAGTCCTATTCCCTGTGCCTCCTTGGAAATAGAAAGACAGGTCACAGAGATATAACCACCAGGCTCATGACTATAATCTTGTATATCTTCTGTAAAAGACTGATCTTGCAGATGGCGGTGGGGGACAACTGGTCCCTCTATATAACCAATAATCTTACCCTCTTTTTCTGCAACTAGAAAAGAGGTCTGAATTTCTCGCAAATGCGCCTCAAAAACAGAGCGAGGAATGGCTTCTTCGATCGAAAAATTTTCTAGTTCAATCTCAACGATATGATCTAAATCTTCTAATCTTGCTTTCCTAATTTCCATTGTGCCTCCTAAAAAAAGAGATTAAACCAAATCATACTAAAACATTGACTAGCTGCATAAAGCGAATCTGTCTCTTCTTCATCAATAAAACCGTTCATTTCAAAATAGGAAAGCAACTCATCCGGACTCTTCAAACGAATAGCTTTGTAATCCAGCTCAACTGCCACATCTTTCAAAGCCGCAAGAAGAAGCGTTCCCAATCCCTGTCTCTGATGGTCAGCCTCGATGACTAAAGAATGTATTTCTAGACATTTCGGATTGTGTGGGTAAGGACCACCTAGAACATAGCCTAGAAGCTGATTTTCATCCCTAGCTAGAAGAAAGGTATCCGCAGACTTACGGATACTTTCTTCTAAAATATGGGAAGGTTGCTGCTTTTCAGCTGGAAAAGATGTGGCCTGAAGTGTCTCTATCTCAGCCAAATCAGACTTACTTGCCTGAATGATCTTAATTGGAATTTCCATGGGAAAATCCTACTGAACATTGCTTGTCAAGTTAGACAAGAGTCGCTCAAATGAGTATTCATAGGTTTGGATATCTCCTGCTCCCATAAAGACGTAAACAGCATTGTCATGGTCTAGGAGTGGGGAAACATTTTCAACAGTGATCACTTGGTGTTTCTTATTGATTTTATTGGCTAGGTCTTCTACCTTGACATCACCATGGTCCACTTCACGAGCAGATCCATAAATTTGCGCTAGGTAAACAGCATCCGCTTGATTCAAAGCGTGGGCAAATTCGTCCAACAAGGCAATGGTTCTTGTAAAGGTATGCGGTTGGAAGACTGCTACAATTTCCTTGCTTGGGTATTTCTGACGAGCCGCATCCAAGGTCGCAATAATTTCTGTTGGATGGTGGGCAAAGTCATCGATAATAACTGTATCATTGACAATTTTCTCAGTGAAACGACGCTTAACACCGGCAAATGTTTTCAAGTGCTCACGCACCAAGTTCAAATCAAATCCTGCTGTGTAAAGAAGACCAATAACGGCTGTCGCATTCATGATATTGTGACGACCAAAGGTTGGGATGTGGAATTGACCCAATTCTTGTCCACGGAAGTGAACCGTGAAGGTTGAACCAGTTGTTGAACGAAGAAGCTCACTAGCGACAAAGTCATTACCTTCTGCTTCAAAACCATAATAATAAATTGGTGCATCAGACGTAATTTTACGCAATTCTGCATCTTCACCATAGACAAAGAGACCCTTGGTAATTTGTTTTGCATAGTCGTTAAAGGCATTGAAAACATCCTCGAGACTTGTGAAATAGTCTGGATGGTCAAAGTCAATATTGGTGATAATAGAGTATTCTGGGTGGTAGGGCATGAAGTGACGCTCATATTCGTCAGATTCAAAGACAAAATATTTGGCATTAGCTGATCCTCGACCTGTCCCATCCCCAATCAAAAAGCTAGTATCTGTAATGTGAGACAAGACATGAGACAACATACCTGTCGTTGAAGTTTTGCCGTGCGCTCCAGCAACTCCCATGCTGACAAAGTCGCGCATAAAGCTACCTAGGAACTCATGGTAACGTTTGTAGCTGATTCCATTTTGGTCCGCATAGGCAATTTCGACGTTGTTATCTGGACGAAAGGCATTTCCAGCGATAATTTCCATATCACCGTCTAGATTCTTTTCATCAAAAGGAAGAATAGTAATCCCTGCCTGCTCAAGACCACGTTGAGTAAAGTAGTACTTTTCAACATCTGATCCCTGTACCTTATGCCCCATTTGATGCAACATCAAGGCCAAGGCACTCATCCCTGATCCCTTAATTCCGATAAAATGATATGTCTTTGACATGTTTTCTCCCCTATTCAGTAATTCTTGTCAGATTCAACTCTTGGGCAACCTGACGTTCTTGTTCTTTTTGTTGATTCTTTTTATTGTAGATTTGGCTCTTCTTCAGAAAATCATAATTATTTTTCTTTGGACCTGAAGTTTCTTTTGGCTCAGATTGAGTCGAAATATTGCTCACTTCTTCCGCCAAGATGTAATGAGACTGGGTCAATTTTTGACTATATTTGACAAATTCACCAGGATTTTCCTTTTGGAAAGGCGCGGTAGGTTGATTGCCCTGCCTAACTAGACTTGGATGAGAATGGCGTCTTGTAGGAGTAATATCCTTAGTCAGATAACTTGCTGAGCGTTTCTTTTTCAAATCCGCACGCGCTTCTTCACGCGCCACCTCCGCATAGCTCTTTCCTTCTTTTTTAACTCCTAAACCAGATTTCTTAGGTTTCTCTACTGGTTTTTCAATCGGTTTTGCTGGTTTTTCTTCAGTAATAGGGGCCCACTCCAGATAATTCTTATCACGGTATTCTCCCTTGATATTACTGATAAAGTCAGACTCATCATAGAGGTCCATAACCGGCATCTCAGTCAGCATGACCTCGTCATCTGACACCAATGGAAATCGTTCTTCTCTCATTTTCTATTTCCTTTCAACACTTCATTATAGCGTATTGTCTTGATTTTTCAAGTGCTGGCTTCAGAAATTCCCAAAATTTCTCTAATTTCTGCTAGGGTAAGACTACCACGTGACTCTGTTCCATCCAATACTTGTGACACCAGATGTTTCTTCTGTTCTTGGAGTTCCTGAATTTTTTCTTCAATGGTTCCCTTGGTCACCAAGCGATAGACCTCAACCGTTTCTTCCTGACCCATCCGATGCGCACGGCCAATAGCTTGCGCTTCCACCGCAGGATTCCACCAAAGGTCAACCAAAATAACCGTATCAGCACCTGTTAGATTTAGACCGACCCCACCTGCCTTAAGGGAAATCAGAAAGGCATCTCTTTCCCCTTGGTTAAAGGCCTTGGTCATGTCTTGTCTTTCCTTGGCTGGGGTTGAACCCGTAATTTTAAAAGATGTCAAGCCCAAGTCTGGCAGTTCTTGTTCAATTTTCTCCAACATTCCCTTGAACTGCGAGAAAATCAAGACACGGTGTCCACCGTCTGCCACCTGTACCAGCAAGTCTCGAAGACTATCCAGTTTGCCACTGGCTCCCTGATAATCCTCCATAAAGAGGGCAGGCGTGTCGCAGATTTGGCGCAAGCGCATCAAACCCGACAAGATTTCCACACGACTTCGTTGGAATTCCTGGTCTGACACTTGAGCCAGACGGTCCCGCATCTGTTGCAACTGGGCTAGGTAGATAGCCTTTTGCTGGTCTTCCAGTTCATTTTTATAAACCACTTCAATCAAGTCTGGCAATTCAGTCAGAACTTCTTCTTTCTT
>CAURHZ010000176.1:0-4137 GCA_963524345.1 uncultured Streptococcus sp. | reverse complement strand
GACTACAATCGTGTGACCGCGCCGATTATTTCCTTCGACCGAAACCTGTCACCAGATATTCCCGTCGTCTCCTCTGACAACTATGCTGGCGGGGTCCTTGCTGCCCAGACCTTGGTTAAGACAGGAGCCCAGTCTATCATCATGATTACTGGGAATGACAATTCTAATTCGCCAACTGGACTGCGCCACGCTGGTTTTGCATCGATTCTACCAAAAGCTCCTATTATCAATGTTTCCAGTGACTTTTCTCCTGTCAGAAAAGAAATGGAAATCAAGAATATCTTGACTCGACAAAAACCAGACGCCATCTTTGCTTCGGATGATTTGACAGCTATTCTGGTCATTAAAATTGCCCAAGAACTGGGTATTTCTGTTCCTGAAGAGCTCAAGGTCATCGGCTATGATGGTACCTACTTTATCGAGAATTACTATCCTCATTTGACGACTGTGAAGCAACCTATGCAAGAGATTGCCCAACTCACTGTTGACCTACTCTTACAAAAAATCGAAGGTAAGGAAGTCGCGACAACTGGTTACTTCTTACCAGTCACCCTATTACCAGGAAAAAGTATTTAATACTCTTCGAAAATCTCTTCAAACCACGTCAGCGTCGCCTTACCGTAGATATATGTAACTGACTTCGTCAGTCTTATCTACAACCTCAAAGCAGTGCTTTGAGCAGCTTGCGGCTAGCTTCCTAGTTTGCTCTTTGATTTTCATTGAGTATAAGCACAAGAAAACTCAGACTGCCTTCGTCTGAGTTTTTTATGATCTTAAGTTTTCGAGATAGCGCTGGGCTGTCTCTAAGTTAAAGGTTTTATCTGCAATAAGACGCTCTACTAGGGGAGCTACCTCAGATTCACTAGCACCTGCGAGGAGAGCCAAGGATTTGGCCTGCAATTTCATGTGACCTTGCTGAATTCCTGTACTCACCAAGGCTTTGAGGGCTGCAAAGTTTTGGGCAAGACCGATAGACACGATAATCTGGGCTAATTCTTTGGCAGATGGATTTCCCAGTAGCTCATGACTGAGAGCCACACGAGGGTTGAGGCCGATAGAGCCTCCCTTGGTCGCTACAGGCATGGGCAGGGTCATCTCACCGACCAATTCTTCTCTTTCCATGTCCAGTGTCCATTGACTGAGACCTTGATAACGTCCATCTCGACTGGCAAAGGCATGGGCCCCGGCTTCAATGGCACGCCAGTCATTACCAGTGGCAATCAAAACGGCATCAATACCATTAAAAATCCCTTTATTATGAGTAGCTGCTCGATAAGGATCAGCCTGCGCAAACTGGCTAGCCAACGCAATTTTCTCTGCAATTTCTCGTCCTTGATCCTTTTGGCGGCTCAAGTAGCGAAAGGCGATGCGACAGCTTGCTGTCACCAGAGAATCGGTCGCGTAGTTTGACAGAATCCCCATGAGACTCTGTCCCTGACTGAGTTCTTCTAAGACTGGTTTCAAGGCTTCCAGCATGGTATTGAGCATATTGGCTCCCATGGCTTCCTGGGTGTCAACATGAAGATAAACGACAAGAAAATCTGTTTCGCCTTTAATCTGCTCTACATGCAGATCACGCGCCCCGCCTCCTCGCTTAACGATAGAAGGATAGGCTTGATTGGCAAGTTCCAAGAGCTCCGCCTTCTTGCTGGCAATTTTCTCTTGCGCTTGTTCAGGATCAGCAACTTGATAAAGGGCTACCTGCCCAATCATCTGACGCTCATGGACTTGTGCAGTAAAGCCACCTGCACGCTTGATGATTTTACTTGCATAGCTGGCCGCAGCAACCACAGAGGGCTCTTCTGTCACATAGGGAACTGTGTATTCCTGACCATTGACAAGGACCTCTGGAACCAGCGAATACGGCAGAGAAAAAGTTCCCACTACATTCTCACTCAGCTGGTCTGCGACAGTCACGCTAATCTGTTCATCCTGATCCAGACTGGTTTGTTTCTCAGGACTAAGGAGCGCCTGAGCTTGTAACAGCTCGAGGCGCTCTTGGTATGATTTTTTAGAAAATCCATTCCAACTTATCTTCATGATTTTTCAACCTTGCTATAACGGCGTGGGTGGTCGACAATTTCAACCAAGGCATAGTCTTGATTTTCATAGCCAGCAAACTGGGCAGAGTTTGTTTCATCCAATACCACTTCCTCAAAGAAGACTTTTTCATAGTCTACAACAGACAGGGCAGTTCTTTGATTGAGCTTGTTCAAGCGGTCTTTATCCAAATAAGCTTCATATCCTTCAACCAATTGACCACTGAAGAACTCAGCTACAGCCCCACTTCCGTAGCTATAAAGGGCAATTTTATCCCCAGCCTTCAAGCTATCTGTATTTTCCAAGAGAGACAAAAGTCCAAGGAAGAGGGAACCTGTGTAAATGTTCCCTACCTTTTGACTGTAGAGAATAGACTGGTCAAAATGCTTTTGCAAGAGGTCTTTTTTCTCTTGAGGCAGGTTCTTATCCATGATTTTTTTCAAGCCTTTTAGTGCTAATTTAGGATAAGGCAAGTGGAAGCAAACAGCCGCAAAATCATCTAAAGTAAGCTGGTAGCGTTTTTGATATTCAAGCCAAGTCGTTTTCAAACTATCCAAGTATTGTTGGGTAGAATAGACACCATTTACATAAGGGGTTGTTGAGTAATTTGGACGCCAGAAATCCATGATGTCACGGGTTTGAGCCACATTGTCATTATTAAAGGCCATAATGCGTGGATTTTTTGTAATCAACATAGCCACACTGCCAGCGCCCTGAGTTGGTTCTCCTGGAGTTTCAATACCGTATTTGGCAATATCACTGGCAATAACCAAGACCTTGGACTCTGGAGAATTTTCCACATGCAATTTGGCATAATGAAGGGCAGCTGTCGCTCCATAGCAGGCTTCTTTAATCTCGAAACTACGAGCAAAAGGCTGGATTCCCAGCAAACCATGCACAAAGACGGCCGCAGCTTTACTCTGGTCAATTCCTGACTCAGTCGCCATAATGACCATATCGATTTCTTGTCTTTCTTGCTCAGTTAAAATAGAGTCACTTGCACTAGCCGCCAAGGTCACGATATCCTCAGTTAGAGGCGCAATACTCAATTCCTTGAGTAAGAGTCCTTTGCTTAATTTTTCAGGGTCAATTCCCCTCGCTTCTGCTAAGTCTTGTAATTTCAAGACATATTGACTGGTCGCAAAACCAATCTTATCAATACCGATTGTCATATTTACCTCTGTTTTATCATTCATGTAAAAAATCGTTCATTACTATTTTATCACAAATAGCAGTAAAAGAGAGAAAAAAGACTTGATTCACCAAATCAAGTCCCTTATTATTCTAACCATTATGATGTTTTCTTAAGTAAGAATAAAGTCTAAGAATCACTGTTCCGCTAGCCATTCCAATGGAAATCACCAAAGCTAACATAACAACCAAGGTTGCACTGGCAATGGCATGACTGTAATCTCCCGTCACAAAAAAAGCAGTTGTCCGATAGGAGAGATAACCCGGAACCAGAGGTGCCAAAATGGCCAAGATAAAGACTACAGCAGGTGTCTTATAAAGAATACTTAAAATCTGGCTGACACAAGAACCGATAATGGCTGCAATAAAAGTAGCCACAATAACATTGGTCGGTTCCTTGAGCAAAAGATAAATTAGCCAGACGGCCATGCCCAAAATCCCTCCAGGTAAGAGCATAGAGCGTTGAACATTGAGTACGATTAAAAAAGTGATAATAGCAAGAAGACTTGCCACTGCTTGTAATAAAAAGGTTGTTAGTGTCATATTAGTTCATCAATACCAAGGCGACAGAAGTTCCCGCCCCTAAAGCAAGGGTAATGAGCAGGGATTCAAACATCTTACTCATACCAGAGTTTATGTGGTTAGTCATAATATCCCGAACCGCATTGGTCAAGGCAATTCCTGGAACAAAAGGCATGACCGCACCAGCTATAATCAAATCTGCCGTTGAAGGAAAACCTGTGTAGCGAGCCCAAAACTGGGCAATCATCCCAAATACAAAAGCTCCAGCAAAGGCTGTCACAAAAGGAATTCGGATAAACTTCTCCACATAGAGGGAAAAGGCAAAACCAAATAAGGTAGCCACTCCTGCCCCAAGTGCGTCGTAGATATTTCCACTAAACATAA
>CAURHZ010000175.1:0-4140 GCA_963524345.1 uncultured Streptococcus sp. | reverse complement strand
CTGAAACGCTTTCAGATGAGGAGATTTTGTGTGCTCTTTTTTTCGATTCATTTTGGCTACAAAAGCAATAAAATCAAGCATTTAGCGTTCAAACCACTATTTTACTGGTGATTCGAACCTTGATTTTTCCTATATTAGTCTCCTATCTAATTCCAATTGTAGAATATTCATCTCTACACAATCGTATCATAATCTTTTTCTTTCGTCTTCAAAGTCTCAACAACCTTTGTCGAATAAGCTCCTTTCATCGTTGTATCGAGTTGGCTAGAAATCATCCCTAGTGCTGTCTTTGTTGCTAGAGCTTCTGTTTTGATCTTGAAGTCACCATCTGACATCAAATTATTACGCTCATTCAATTTGAATGGTGCATAAATATGGCTAATTAGTAAACGTTCTAGTCCCTTCTGAATCTCAGTCATATTATTGTTCACTCCTGAGAAGAAATCATTGATCATTTCATCAAACATAGATTATCCCTTCCTTTTTTCTTGATCGAGTTTCATCTTTCGACGATGTAATGTATCTATGTCATCTTCCAATTTTCGTCGTTCTAGTCTATACTCAATCTCTTCTTTCTCAATCCTTTGTTCCAAAGCGCGCTGATTTCTTATAAATCCCATGGATACTGCTTGGCTAAAGCCCGAAGCTACTCTGTTTAATCGTGCTCTTTCCTCAGTAGTATCCACGTCCACTTGCCCCAGGGTATGCTGGATCATCTGGTACTTTCCTTCCATCATATGCAACAATTGGTTCCGTTTTTGCTGAAGGTCTTCAAATTGTTCTTCTCTTTGTTGGCGAATAGAACGATTGCGTTCATCTAATAAATCTAAATGGTTTTGCTTTGTTCTTAATTCCTGCCAGATTACTTGATTTTCATCCATTCTTTAAAATTCCCTGCTAACTCTTTATCATCTTCCAATTTTTTTTGGACACCATCTGCTATTTGCTTTTCTAAACTTTGAAAATCTTCGGCTAGTTTTTCTGATTTTTTGATTTTTGGATAGAAATAATGATCAAGATCATCTACGATTGTCGTACGAGATACTCCTCCATCAGAATAGGCTATCGCCACCTCTGTAGGTGATAAAATAAAACCAAAGGGAACGTGATAAGTACTCGCTACTATTTTCTCTGCTTTTTGATGCGCTTGACGAACGATGGAACGAATCTCTTCATAACCAGCATTTGCGACTTCATGCAATCCCGATGAAATCGTTAAGGCCTGTTCAGAGTCTAAAAAGAGTTCCTCACCACTCGTATAACCGCCTGAAGCCAATGCCTCTTTAGCCTTTGCATAGTCATACAAGCCGCTGGAAACCTTATCCAAAAAAGATGAATACCGTTTTTCAAAAGACGAGGAATCTTTTTTGATTCTGAGGCTACCATCATCATTAAATACATAACCGCCCCACATGTGTTGTGCTACGACGGGATCCCAGTTAAAGTTCGAATCCACATGATGAACTATTCCAACAGCATTTTTACTGTTCAATTCTGCTTTGTATCCTGGAGCATCCTTGGGATATCCGATTGGAACTGTATCGCGTTGATCGATATAATTATGAATCCGGTATTTCATCGCATCCACACGCTGCCGCTGTTCTTCCGTCAAGACCGGATAGATGTTCGGTCCTTGGTAGATATAAGCTCCCGAAATACTTGAAATGTCCTTAACATTAGCTAGGGCGTACTGCGCATTCATGGAGCCAAGAGAGTGAGCATAAACTGAGATTTTAGCGTTCGGATAATTTTCTAATACGTTATTCAAGGTTGTAGCCGCTGATTCTAACTGAGGTGTCACTTCTTTCTTTTTGGTTATGATATTTTTTGCCATAGGAATATCATTGACTTTCCAATCCACTTCCCAACCATCTTTACCTGGCTCTTTAGAACCTTCGTAGAGAATAGACACTTCAGAATGGTCTGAACTCTCAACTACGTAAACCTTCAATCCTGTCTCGTTTTCTATCACCTGACGGACTGTACCGATATCTTCTATCTCTCCTTTATCATTTATGATTTCCATAGACTCTGTTTCAGAATACTTTGTATATTCTTCATTGGCAATTTTTTGACGTTCATGATAACTATACTGTCTACTCACTTTTTCTCTCCGTTATTATTTTTTTAAATTTAGCAGAGCTTCCTCCACCATCATTAACTAACTTTCCGCTACTTCTATCTTTATTAATAGTGAAAAATACATATAATTCTTCGTCATTATTTATATAAATTTTAAATTTGATCCCTCCCATTGGACTATGAAAAATGGAATTAATATCTATATCATAATTCTGGATAATATTTCCTTCTTCAAGTGCCCCTTTATGCCTCAGCTTTAGGTTATCTTCTATGATCTTTTTGACTTCCTCACCCTTGACAACCCTAACCATCTCGTCTTGTTCTACTTTTTTCATCACCTTGTATCCTCCTACGCTTAATCCAACGATAACCAACAAACTAGCTAAAACGATTCCTATAATTTTTAATGACTTCATGGCCTCTCCTTTATGTTATTTTACAAATATATCATGCACTGATTTACTTATAGTATACCATAAAGATTTGTCTGGACTCTCAACTACTAAAACCTTCAATCCTGTCTCGTTTTCTATCACCTGACGGACTGTACCGATGTCTTCTAGCTCTCCTTTATCGTTTTTAATAGTTAGAGGATCACTGGGTTCATAGACTGAATACTCCTCATTTGCTATACTTTGTCGCTCATGATCACTGTAGTCTCTACTCATTGTTTCTCCTTTATCAGATTGTGCAATTTCCCCGAGTATCCCCCACTGGAAAAATCCACCTTATTTGTTTGCGAGTTTTTCTCTAGGGTATACCTTACATATAGTTCATTATCTTCATTTACATAAACAGAAAAATTGATTCCCCCCATAGGGTTATGTTGAATAGATTCTGTATCTATTTCATAAGACTGGATTACTCCTTTATTTGTAAGAGCTTTCCCATCTATGTAATTTAAATAATCCTCTATTATTTCTTTGATTTCCTCACCCTTGACAATCCTAACCATCTCATCGTGTTTTACTTTTTTCATCACTTTATATCCTCCTATGCTTAGTCCAATGATAACCAACAAACTAACTAAAACAATTCCTACAATTTTAAATGATCTCATGACGTCTCCTTTATGGTATTCTACAAATATATCATGTACTGATTTACTTCTAGTATACCATAAAGATTAGATTCCTCATCCTCACCTAGCTTCTTAGAACCTTCGTAAAGAACGGAAACTTCAGATTGGTCTGGACTCTCAACTACATAAACCATCAATCCAGTCTCGTTTTCTATCACCTGACGGACTGTGCCGATGGAACTTTTTCGAGTTTCTATATAAATATCATTATCAACTTGTAATGTATTATCATATTCTTTTTCAGCAATTAACTTTCGTTCATAGTCGCTATACATAGAATTCATCAGTTTGAGTCTCCCTTTAATTTTTCCAGAGATGGATTACTCCCACCGCCATTTCTTAATTTACCATCACTATCTTTATGTAAGAAAACACTAACTTTATAACTTGAAGAATCATTTATATACAAATAAACAATTATTCCTCCCATTGGATTATGTTCAAAAGAATCAACTTTATATGATTTAATAATTCCTTTTTCTGTTAGAGCATTCGGATCTATTTGTTTTAAGCGCACTTTAAAAATCTCTTTCGCTTCCTCACCCTTGACAACCCTAACCATCTCATCGTGTTCTACTTGTTTCATTACTTTATATCCTCCTATGCTTAATCCAACGATAACCAACAAACTAGCTAAAACAATTCCTATAATTTTTAATAACCTCATGACATCTCCTTATGTTATTTTACAAATATATCATGCACTGATTTACTTATAGTAAATCATAAATATCGGTCTGGACTCTCAACTACGTAAACCTTCAATCCAGTCTCGTTTTCTATTACCTGACGGACTGTACCTATGGTTTCTTTCCTTTATCGTTTATGATTTTCATGGGATCTGTTTCAGAATATTTTGTATATTCTTCATTGGCAATTTTTTGACCAGAGAAAACTCTTGTAAATAGGAAAATAAAAGAGTAGATACAAGCATTTTAGGGTGATAAGACGGGCGACCAAAGGCATGATAGAAGGCG
>CAURHZ010000174.1:0-4140 GCA_963524345.1 uncultured Streptococcus sp. | reverse complement strand
GCTTTACTGATGGCATACCAAGACTATATCAATTGCTCTCGCGAGGCTTTGTTGGAAAAAATGGCAGAGCTTCTACCTGAAAAACGTTTAACCCATTGCTTGGGTGTGGAGCGTGCAGCCATAGAATTGGCTCAGCGATTTGGAGTCGATACCGAGAAAGCAGGCCTAGCAGGCCTTCTTCATGACTATGCTAAAAAGCTGTCAGATCAGGAATTTTTAGACTTGATTGACCATTATCAGCTAGATCCTGATCTCAGAAACTGGGGCAATAATGTTTGGCATGGCATAGTTGGAATTTACAAGATTCAAGAAGACTTGGATTTGCATGATTCTGAAATTATACGAGCTATTGAAATCCATACAGTTGGGGCTGGTCAGATGACAGACCTAGATAAGGTTATTTACGTCGCAGACTATATCGAGCACAATCGAGCCTTTCCTGGAGTGGACGTGGCGCGTGAGATTGCAAGTCTATCGCTCAATAAGGCAGTTGCCTACGAAACAGCTCGTACTGTGGAGTATCTGGCTCATCAGGGATTCCCCATCTATCCCCAAACCCTTGAAACCTATAACGCCTTTGTGCACTATTTGAAAGAGGACTAAATGAACGAAAAAGAATTACTAGAACTAGTCGTGAAAGCGGCGGATGAGAAACGTGCGGAGGATATCCTCGCACTTGACGTACAAGATTTGACTAGCGTGACAGACTACTTTGTTATCACTAGCTCTATGAATAGCCGTCAGTTGGATGCTATCGCTGATAATATCCGTGAAAAAGTAGCCCAAGCAGGCTTTAAAGGCAGTCATGTCGAAGGCGATGCGGCTGGAGGTTGGGTCTTACTAGACCTAGGCGCTGTCGTTGTGCATGTCTTTTCAGAAGAAATGCGTGCCCACTATAACCTAGAAAAGCTATGGCATGAGGCAAATTCGGTAGATATTTCAGAAGCTCTTGCTTAGAAGATGAACTCAGTTGTAGTCAACTGGGTTTCTTTGCTTATTTTAAAAGGAATGTGATAGAAAGGTAAAGGGCGAGTGGTGTTTGCCATTGACGCTCTTGGTATCATGATTATGGCAACTTATGAAACTTTTGCGGCTGTTTACGATGCGGTCATGGACGACAGTTTATACGATAGATGGACGGATTTTTCGCTTCGTCATTTGCCTAAGACCAAGGAGAGAAAGAAACTCTTGGAACTGGCTTGTGGGACAGGAATTCAATCTGTACGCTTCTCTCAGGCTGGTTTTGATGTGACTGGTCTTGATTTGAGTGCGGATATGTTGAAGATTGCCGAAAAGAGAGCGGCTTCAGCCAAGCAAAAGATTGAATTTATTGAAGGCAATATGCTGGATTTGTCCAAGTCAGGTCAATATGATTTTGTCACGTGTTATTCGGACTCTATCTGCTATATGCAGGATGAGGTGGAAGTAGGGGACGTCTTTAAGGAAGTCTATAATGCTCTCAACGAAGATGGCATCTTCATCTTTGATGTGCATTCGACCTACCAGACAGATGAAGTTTTTCCAGGCTATTCCTACCATGAAAATGCGGAAGATTTTGCCATGCTATGGGATACCTACGAGGACGCGGCTCCTCACTCCATCGTGCATGAGTTGACCTTTTTTATCAAGGAGGCGGACGGTTCCTTTAGTCGCCACGATGAAGTGCATGAGGAGCGGACTTATGAGATCCTGACCTATGATATTTTGCTGGAACAGGCCGGTTTCAAGTCCTTCAAACTCTATTCCGACTTTGAGGACAAAGAGCCTACAGAAACTAGCACCCGTTGGTTTTTTGTCGCGCAGAAGTAGGAGATTATCATGACCATCACAGGTATTATCGCGGAGTTCAATCCTTTTCATAATGGGCATAAATACCTGCTGGAACAGGCAGAGGGGCTGAAAATCGTAGTCATGTCTGGAAATTTCATGCAACGTGGAGAGCCTGCTATTGTGGATAAGTGGGCACGGGCCCAGATGGCACTGGAAAATGGCGCAGACTTGGTAGTGGAATTGCCATTTTTAATCAGTGTTCAGGCAGCAGATTTCTTCGGCCAAGGAGCTGTGGATATCTTGGATCGGTTGGGCATTGATAACTTAGCCTTTGGGACGGAGGAAGTTCTGGATTACCAGAAAATCGCTGACTTATACACAGAGAAAGGTGCTGAGATGGAGAAATTTGTGGAAAATCTGCCTGATTCCCTTTCTTATCCCCAGAAAACCCAAGCCATGTGGAAGGAATTTGCAGATCTTGATTTTTCAGGCAATACGCCCAATCATGTTCTAGCTTTAGCCTATGCCAAGGCGGTTGCCGGGCGGTATATCAAGTTGCATCCGATTCAGCGTCAGGGTGCTGGTTACCATTCTGTGGATAAGGATGTGGACTTTGCCTCGGCGACAGCCCTCCGTCAGCACCAGAGGGACAAAGATTTCTTAGAACACTTTATGCCTTCTGTTGCCCTATTTGAGCAGGCCAGTAAGGTGAGCTGGGATGACTATTTTCCCTTGCTCCGCTATCAAATCTTGTCCAATCCAGACCTAACCACTATCTATCAGGTCAATCAAGAAATGGCAGTGCGCATCAAGGAAGCTATCAAAAAAGCCCAGTCTGTGGAAGAATTGGTCGAGTTAGTGACTACCAAACGATATACCAAAGCGCGTGTCAGACGCCTCTTGACTTATATCTTGGTGCAGGCAAGAGAAAGTGATTTGCCAGAAGCCATTCATGTCCTTGGATTTACTGAAAAAGGCAGACAACATCTCAAGTCTCTGAAAGGGCAGGTCCATCTAGTCAGCCGAATTGGCAAAGAACCCTGGGATGCCATGACTCAAAAGGCAGACCAGATTTATCAACTGGGAAATTCGAGTATAAAAGAGCAGAATTTTGGAAGAGTGCCGATTAGAATAGAAACAAACTAAGTCTACTGAAAGGTAGGCTTTTTCTCAAATCTCTACTAAACAACTGTTTCTAATCAACAAAGATTTAACAATTTTATTTTAGCGATTGTGTCCTATATTCAATTTTTTATAGGAAAAAAATTTACCAAAAATCTACAGAATCCCTTGAAAAATCTAGCTAAATAGGGTATAATGTAAATAATCATTTGTCGTAGGTTTTGTCTGAAATATTGTCCAGACAAGGCTCACAGCAGTTAAATCTTCTGAAAAAGTCAGATTTAGCTGCTCTTTTTGTGCTTTTTTTCAGGATTTTGAGTACTTGTAACAAAGACTTAAAGATTCTGAAAATTTTATCAAAAGGACACGGTGATAGGGGTTTTTAAAACCATATGACGATTAGAAAAGCCTGATCGACAAGGCTTGGAACTTATTTACAAAGGAGAATCATCTTGGCAGGACATGACGTTCAATACGGGAAACATCGTACCCGTCGTAGTTTTTCAAGAATCAAAGAAGTTCTTGACTTACCAAATTTGATTGAAATTCAAACTGACTCATTCAAAGATTTCCTAGACCACGGTCTTAAGGAAGTGTTTGAAGATGTATTGCCAATTTCAAACTTCACAGACACAATGGAGTTGGAATTTGTTGGATATGAAATCAAGGAACCAAAATACACGCTAGAAGAGGCTCGTATCCACGATGCTAGCTACTCAGCACCAATTTTTGTAACCTTCCGCTTGATCAATAAAGAAACAGGCGAAATCAAAACTCAAGAAGTTTTCTTTGGTGATTTCCCAATCATGACAGAAATGGGTACTTTCATCATCAATGGTGGTGAACGTATCATCGTATCTCAGTTGGTCCGCTCACCAGGTGTTTACTTTAACGATAAAGTTGATAAAAACGGTAAAGTGGGCTACGGTTCAACTGTCATCCCTAACCGTGGAGCTTGGTTGGAACTTGAAAGCGACTCAAAAGATATTGCCTACACTCGTATCGACCGTACTCGTAAGATTCCATTTACGACCTTGGTTCGTGCGCTTGGTTTCTCAGGAGATGATGAAATCTTTGATATCTTTGGGGACAGCGAATTGGTTCGCAACACTGTTGAAAAAGATATCCATAAGAACCCAATGGACTCTCGTACCGACGAAGCTTTAAAAGAAATATACGAACGCCTTCGTCCGGGTGAGCCTAAGACTGCTGAAAGCTCACGTAGCTTGCTTGTGGCTCGTTTCTTTG
>CAURHZ010000173.1:0-4154 GCA_963524345.1 uncultured Streptococcus sp. | reverse complement strand
TTTTATCTCTGTGATTGGTGGAAATGGGGCAGGTAAATCCACTTTGATGAATATCTTGGCTGGCAATTTATCTGTGGACGAAGGGGACCTTTTGTTGGAAGGGAAATCCATTAAAAATCTGAGTGTACGAAAGAGAGCCAAGGATATTGCCCGCGTTTTTCAGGATCCTAAGATGGGGACGGCTTCTCGTTTGACGATTGAGGAGAATATGGCTATTGCCTTGAGACGTGGACAAAAAAGAGGACTTGGTTGGGGCGTGAAGGAGAAGGACAGAATCCAGTTCCAAGAGGCCTTGAAGGAGTTGAATATTGGTCTTGAAAATCGCTTGAAAGTGGATACTCAATACCTTTCAGGAGGACAAAGACAGGCCTTGACCCTAGTCATGGCAGCCTTGGTGAAACCTCAGCTCTTACTGTTGGATGAACACACTGCGGCACTTGACCCGAAAACGAGTCAAATGGTGATGGACTTGACGCAAAAGATTGTGGAACACCATCAGTTGACTACTCTGATGATTACCCATGATATGAACCATGCGATTGAGTACGGCAATCGTCTCATTATGCTCTATCAAGGCAAGATAGTGGTGGATGTCAAGGGAGAGGAGAAAAAGCATCTGACAGTGGAAGACCTCATGCATCTCTTCCAGAAAAATAGTGGCCAAAGTCTGGTCAGTGATGAATTGGTGTTGGGATAAAGAAAAACACCACACTTTGTAGGTTTACAAGGTGTGGTTGCATTCTATCTCTTGGACCAAGTTCTCTTCATAAAGAGAAGGAGGATTGGGTAAATCTCTAGTCGTCCTGCAATCATTGCAAAGGAGAGGAGAATTTTTGAGATAGGGCTAAAGATTGAGAAACTAGAAGTGGTTCCTAGAATAGGTCCGATGTTATTGAAACAGCTAAAGACAGCGCTGGTCACGACCAGGAAATCATTGCTATCTAGGCTGACAATAAAGATAAGTGCTAGCAAAATCATAGAATAGATGACAAAGTATTTGAGAATCTTATGCTGGGTATCTTTGTCAATCACCGTTTTATTAACATGGAGGGTCAAAACACGGTGGGGCGATAGGATTGACAAAATCTGATTTTTAGCAATTTTTGAAAGAATGAGGCCTCGAATAACCTTGAGTCCACCTGCGGTTGATCCAGCAGAACCACCAATTCCCATGAGGAAGAGGAGGATGAACTGGGAGAAGAGGGGCCAGTTGGTAATGTCTCCATATCCAAAACCAGTTGTTGTAATGATATTGGAAACCTGAAAGAAGGCCATTTCAAAACTCTTGGAAAATCCTGGATAGAGATAGAGAGTATTAAGGCTGATCAAGCCTGTAGAAACCAGTACGATGACCAAGTAAGCCCGAAGTTCTTCATCTCCAAAGAAGGCCTTAACCCGACGGAGCATGAGGTAGTAGTAGAGGTTGAAATTTACCCCAAAAACCAAAACTCCGATACTAACTAGATAGGTAATCAGTGAGCTGCCATAGTGAGCAATTCCATCGTTATAGACGGTAAAACCTCCTGTACCAGCTGTCCCCATAGCGATGACAAAACTATCAAATAGGGGCATACCAGCTAGATAATAGATGATGACAAAGAGGGAGAAGAGAGCTAGATAAAGGAGATAGAGAATCTGAGCGGTGTTTTTGAGTTTGGATACAACCTTGCCGAAGACGGGACCAGGAACCTCAGCCTTCATCACTTCTAGGTGGCTATTCTTGGCATTGTCCATAATAGCGAGTGCAAAAACAAGCACTCCCATCCCTCCAATCAAGTGGGTAAAACTTCGCCAGAAGAGGAGGGAGCGGCTGAGAACCGAAACGTCGTTTAAAATAGTTGCTCCGGTAGTTGTAAAGCCAGAACTAATCTCAAAAAAGGCATCAATAACGCTGGGAATTTGCCCAGCAAATACAAAGGGGAGACCGCCAAAGAAAGACCAAAGAATCCAACAGAGGGCAACAATTAAGATTCCCTCCTTGGCATAAATACGGTGATTTTTTGGTTTTTCCAAACTCCCTGAACCGCCCAGCAATACGAGAATCCCTATGGTCGAAAAGAGGGCTGTAAAGACTTGGCTCGATTCACGGTAATAGATAGCAACAGCCACAGGAACCAAAAGAAGAACAGCTTCAATCAAAAGTAACTTTGAAAGGAGGTAACGAATCATACTTTTATTCATCTCTTACCTCGCGATCAAGTCATAAATCTTAGTGATATTCGGCAACAAGGTCGTTACTAGGAGCTTGTCTCCGACTTCCAGCATATCTTCCCCAGTAGGGAAAATAGTCTTGCCCTTCCGAATGATGGCTGCGATAAGAACCCCTTTTTTCAATTTCAGTTGAGAAAGAGGTTTGGCAGTCATTTTATTGGCTTCCTTGATATGGAATTGCAGGGTTTCGATTTGGCCATTGGCTAGATGGTGCATGGCTTGAAGGTCTGAATACTGGGCATTAACCCGACCACGAATAAAGTGCATGATTGTATCAACAGCGATGCTTTTAGGTGTGATGATACTTGAAAAATCAGGCGCATTGATAATCTCGAGGAGACTGGTACGATTGACCTTGGTGATGTTTTTCTGTACACCTACGCTGTCAAGGAACATAGAAGTAATCAGATTTTCCTCATCGACCCCTGTCAGTGTTGCAACAGCATCATAGTTTTGAGCACTTTCTTCCAGTAGGATATCTTTTGCGGTACCATCTCCTTGAACAATGTAGAGATTTGGGAATTTCTCGCTAAAGAAGCTGGCGATTTCGGGATTGATTTCGATGACTTTAGTATCGATACGACTATCTTTGAGGATACCTAGTAGATAATATGCAATTCTACCTGCACCGACGATGAGAAGACTCTTCACAGCACGTGATTTGAAATAATTATGGAAGAGCATCATATCAACACGGTTACCAGTGACAAAGATTCTATCTTTATCCTGTATCGTCATGTCACCACTTGGGATGATAATTTGATGATCCCTCTCTATAGCACAGACAATGACATTGCCAAATTTTTTCCGAAAATCAGAAATGGGCATTTGACAAAGACCGCTGGAAGATTTAACAGTGAATTCCATCAAGCTGACCCGTCCCCCAAAGAAACGTTCGACAGAGAGAGCATTTGGGAAGTCAATGATATTGGCAATAGCGCGGGCAGCCAAGAGCTC
Organism: uncultured Streptococcus sp.; assembly: GCA_963524345.1. Taxonomy (GTDB): domain Bacteria; phylum Bacillota; class Bacilli; order Lactobacillales; family Streptococcaceae; genus Streptococcus. The sequence continues at coordinate 986 of CAURHZ010000173.1, read as the reverse complement.
AGGATTAACGATAAGAGAAAAACCGAGAATATTTTTTTCCTTGAAATAAGAGTTAGAATATTCAGGGTTCCGCACCCGAACGATGGTCTCTTTAGCTCCCATTTTTTTGGCTAGAACGGCTGCAATCATGTTTACTTCATCGTACTCAGTCAGGGCGATAAAGATATCACAATCCTGGACACTGGCTTGCTCAAGGATTGTGAAATCGGCCCCGTTACCGAGGATACCCATGATATCAAAGCGATTAACAATATGATTGAGAACAGCTTCGTCTTGCTCAATCAGCAAAACATCATGCTTTTCTGCAACCAAGGAGCGACAGAGGGCAAAACCGACTTTTCCCCCTCCGACAAGGATAATTTTCATATTAAAACCTACTTTTTCATGATGTAACTATCATACCCTTTTTCAAGAAAAAATGCACCTACTAGCTAATAACAAGAGCTTTTAATGGAATTTTGTTATAAGGTAAAACTATAACCTAACCAATTGAAATAGCTATTAGCGACTTCCTCTGAAATGTGGTAAGATAAAGGGTACACAAGGAGACAAAATGAATAATAATTTACTGGTATTACAATCAGACTTTGGTCTGGTTGATGGTGCGGTATCGGCTATGATTGGAGTGGCTTTAGAAGAGTCTCCAACCTTAAAAATCCATCACTTGACGCACGATATCACGCCTTATAATATTTTTGAGGGGAGTTACCGTCTCTTTCAGACGGTGGATTACTGGCCTGAGGGAACGACTTTTGTATCGGTTGTCGATCCAGGTGTTGGCTCGAAACGTAAGAGTGTAGTTGCCAAGACTGCAAAAAATCAATACATTGTCACGCCAGACAATGGAACTCTTTCTTTTATCAAGAAACACGTTGGCATTGTAGCTATTCGTGAGATTTCTGAAGTGGCCAATAGACGTCAAAATACAGAGCATTCTTATACCTTCCACGGTCGTGATGTCTATGCCTATACTGGTGCTAAACTGG
>CAURHZ010000172.1:0-4160 GCA_963524345.1 uncultured Streptococcus sp. | reverse complement strand
AATGCCACAAACTCGTGAGCACATCCTTCTTTCACGTCAGGTTGGTGTTAAACACCTTATCGTCTTCATGAACAAAGTTGACTTGGTTGACGACGAAGAATTGCTTGAATTGGTTGAAATGGAAATCCGTGACCTATTGTCAGAATACGACTTCCCAGGTGACGATCTTCCAGTTATCCAAGGTTCAGCTCTTAAAGCCCTTGAAGGTGACACTAAATACGAAGACATCGTTATGGAATTGATGAACACAGTTGATGAGTACATCCCAGAACCAGAACGTGACACTGACAAACCATTGCTTCTTCCAGTCGAAGACGTATTCTCAATCACTGGACGTGGTACAGTTGCTTCAGGACGTATCGACCGTGGTGTTGTTCGTGTCAACGACGAAATCGAAATCGTTGGTATCAAAGAAGAAATCCAAAAAGCAGTTGTTACTGGTGTTGAAATGTTCCGTAAACAACTTGACGAAGGTCTTGCAGGGGATAACGTTGGTGTGCTTCTTCGTGGTATCCAACGTGATGAAATCGAACGTGGACAAGTTATCGCTAAACCAGGTTCAATCAACCCACACACTAAATTCAAAGGTGAAGTTTACATCCTTACTAAAGAAGAAGGTGGACGTCACACTCCATTCTTCAACAACTACCGTCCACAATTCTACTTCCGTACTACTGACGTTACAGGTTCAATCGAACTTCCAGCAGGTACTGAAATGGTAATGCCTGGTGATAACGTGACAATCGACGTTGAGTTGATCCACCCAATCGCCGTAGAACAAGGTACTACATTCTCTATCCGTGAGGGTGGACGTACTGTTGGTTCAGGTATGGTTACAGAAATCGAAGCTTAATTCGATTTAGTTCCCAGAAGAACAATTATTTAAGTCAGACACTAAAAGAATCTTGCTTTGCAAGGTTCTTTTTCATTATGTCACTATTAGTCCGTCTAGCTCCGTTAGGTGCGAGACAAATAAATGATGGCTGTGAAATATTTTTGCTTTTCATGGAAAATTGTTTTGAGAAAGATTCCAGTTTTTTTTGAGGGAAGTAATTTGTAGATATCAAAAAGACAAACACTAAAATGATGTTTGTCTTTGGTGTGTAGTTCCGTTAGTTGGTCAGTTATAATTATGTTAATTAGCAAAACTGATGCAGACCGCTTCTGGAACATGGAAATCGTTGGAAAGTTCTGCTAGACGACCAGTTTCAGGATTGCGTTTAAAGACGGTTGCATTGTCAGAGTCTTGATGGACAGCAATAAGGAATTCTTGGTCTGGTGTCAAATCAAAATCACGTGGAGTCTTACCATGCGTTGGAACGATTTCTAATAACTCTAAGCTACCGTCCGCAAGAATTGTATATACTGCGATAGAATCATGACCACGGTTAGAGGCGTAGAGGTATTTACCATCTTTAGAGAGACGAATGGCAGCAGTACCATTAAAGCCTTCATAACCGTCTGGTAGAGTTGAAATGACTTGCATGCGTTCAAATTCGCCAACACCATCGTAGATTAGAACCTCGATAGTGCTATTGAGTTCACAAATGAGATAAGCGATTTTATAATGGTTATGGAAAATAATATGGCGTGAGCCTGCTCCTGGCTGGCTGTGATAGGTATAGAGTTTAGATAATTTCCCTTCTTGATCAAGGTCATAAGTGATGACTTGGTCAGTTCCCAAGTCGCAGGTCACTAGATAGTGGTCAGGTGTTAAGTCTGTAAAGTGAACATGGGGTGAAGCTTGATTTTCGTGTGGACCTTGGCCACTGTGTTGATCCACATCACTAAGTATAAGACGACCATCTTCCTGACGTTTATAAACAAGGACCTGCCCCTTGTGGTAGTTGGCCGCATAGACTAAATCACGCTTTTCATCCACAGCAACATAACAGTGGGGAGCTCCTTCTTCCACGACATGATTTACTAAGGTCCCGTCAGTTTGATAGGCTGCAATGCCCCCCTTATCATCTTGACTACCAACAGTGTATAAATGTTGGTGCTGGTCAAAGGCAAGGTAGGTTGGACTTGGCTCAGCTGCAAAAAGTTCTAGATTTGAAAGCTGCCCAGTTTCTGTATCAAAGTCTGCCTTGTAAATCCCTTGGGAAATACGACGTGTGTAAGTTCCAAAATAAACAGTTTCTTTCATGACTATACCTCTTTATAAAGATAAGACTATTATATCACAAAATAGATTCACAATATGATATGCGGTACAATTCAATGGTTTGTAAGCACTTTAAAAAAGAGTTATTTTGATTCAAAAATGGTATAATGAGAGAACAATAGAAAGGAAGTATTTATGGAGCACAAAGAGAAACATTTTAGCCTATCTTGGTTTTTCAAGTGGTTTTTGGATAACAAGGCCATTACGGTATTTTTGGTAACCTTATTATTGGGACTCAATCTTTTTATTTTAAGTAAGATTAGTTTTCTATTTTCACCTGTTTTGGACTTTTTGGCAGTTGTGATGTTACCAGTTATTCTGTCTGGTTTGCTATATTATTTGTTGAATCCTATTGTTGATTGGATGGAAAAACACAAAGTTAATCGCGTCATAGCCATCACTATTGTCTTTGTCATCATTGCTCTCTTTATTATTTGGGGGTTAGCAGTAGCTATTCCAAATCTGCAGCGTCAGGTCTTAACATTTGCAAGAAATGTTCCAGTCTATCTCGAAGATGCTGATCGAGTTATTGATGATCTGGTCACCAAGCGTTTACCAGATGATTTCAGACCTCAGTTAGAGCAAGTTTTGACCAATTTTTCTAGTCAGGCTACAGTTTGGGCAAGTAAGGTTTCTTCTCAGGCAGTCAACTGGGTGAGCGCCTTTATTAGCGGGGCATCTCAAGTGATTGTTGCCTTGATTATCGTTCCTTTCATGCTCTTTTATCTCTTGCGTGATGGGAAAGGCTTGCGTAACTATTTGACCCAATTCATGCCAACAAAATTGAAAGAACCGGTTGGACAAGTTTTATCCGATGTAAATCAACAGTTGTCCAATTATGTTAGAGGGCAAGTGACAGTGGCTATTATTGTAGCAGTGATGTTTATCATCTTTTTCAAGATTATCGGTCTACGTTATGCGGTTACGCTGGGTGTTACTGCTGGTATTTTAAATCTGGTTCCTTATCTGGGTAGCTTCTTAGCCATGCTTCCTGCCTTAGTATTGGGCTTGATTGCAGGGCCAGTCATGCTGTTGAAAGTGGTGATTGTCTTTATCGTAGAACAAACTATTGAAGGCCGTTTTGTTTCTCCACTGATTTTGGGAAGTCAATTAAACATCCATCCTATTAATGTTCTCTTTGTCTTGTTAACTTCAGGATCCATGTTTGGTATCTGGGGAGTCTTGCTCGGTATTCCAGTTTATGCCTCTGCTAAGGTTGTCATTTCAGCGATTTTCGAATGGTATAAGGTAGTTAGTGGTTTATATGAACTAGAAGGAGAGGAAGTCAAGAGTGAACAATAGTCAACAGATGTTGCAGGCTTTGGAAGAGCAAGATTTAACCAAGGCAGAGCACTATTTCATCAAAGCTTTAGAAAATGATCCAAGTGATCTTCTGTATGAGTTGGCAACTTATCTTGAAGGGATTGGTTTTTATCCTCAGGCCAAGGAAATTTACCTGAAAATTGTAGAAGATTTTCCAGAGGTTCATCTTAATCTAGCAGCAATTGCTAGCGAGGATGGTCAAATCGAAGAAGCTTTTGCTTACCTAGAGGAAATCCAAGCTGACAGTGACTGGTATGTTTCGGCTTTGGCTCTGAAGGCAGACCTTTACCAGCTGGAAGGTTTGACAGATGTGGCGCGTGAGAAATTACTGGAGGCTTTGAACTATTCAGAGGACCCTCTTTTGATATTGGGATTAGCAGAGTTGGATAGTGAGTTGGAAAATTACCAAGAAGCTATTCAAGGCTATGCTCAGTTAGATAATCGTACTATTTATGAGCAAACAGGTATTTCTACCTATCAACGAATTGGCTTTGCCTATGCTCAGTTAGGTAAATTTGAAACGGCTACTGAGTTTTTAGAAAAAGCCCTAGAGTTGGAATACGATGACCTAACAGCTTTTGAGTTGGCCAGTCTTTACTTTGATCAAGAAGAATACCAAAAAGCTGACCTCTACTTTAAGCAAAAAGATACAATTTCTCCTGAATTTGAA
>CAURHZ010000171.1:0-4196 GCA_963524345.1 uncultured Streptococcus sp. | reverse complement strand
ACCCAGATGGTTTTCAATCGGTGTCCCTGAACGGGCAAAAACTGACGGCACCACAAATTGTCTCAAGGTCTGGGCTATCTTGGTCTGGGCATTTTTCATGACCTGGGCCTCATCTAAGAAAAGGAAGTCAAAGGCCATCCCCTGATAAAGATCGCTATCCTGACGGAAGGTGGCATAGCTCGTCACATAGATTTGATGGCTTTCAGCAAGAATCTCTTCACGACTAGCTTTCAAGCCATGAACAACAGCTACATCCAACTGTGGGGCAAACTTCTGAAATTCATCTGCCCAGTTGTAAATCAAACCTGACGGAGCTAAAATCAAGACCCGACTTTCTTTTGTCACTTGACTGGTCAAAAAAGCAATGGTCTGCAGGGTTTTACCAAGTCCCATATCATCAGCCAAAATCCCACCAAAACCATAATGATGGAGCATCTGCAGCCAGCCGATTCCCTTTTCCTGATAATCTCGTAAATCAGCCTTAACCTGAGTTGCCTGTCGAGGAAAATCCTCTGGATGCGTCAAATCGTGGGCCAGATTCTGAAATTCTTGTGAAAAAGAAACACGGTCACGCCCTTCAAAAAGATGAGCTAAACTGTAGGCCAAGGGTTTTCGAGCCTGCAAAGCCCCATCTTTTAATTCAAGCTGCCCCAGTTCCTGTAGATTTTGGCGAATTTTCTTGGTTTCTTCATCGAAAAAGTAGACTTGATTAGACGCATCAATGTAAAAATCTTGATTGGCAACCAAGGCCTGCATGGCTTGGTCGATTTCCTCCTGGGCAATATCTTGAAAATCAAACTGAATTTCCAAGAGACCTCCCTTGGAAGCAATCTGCACTTGAGGGCTTGCTAGGTTATAGAGTTCTTCTAGCTTGTCTGATAGATCAACATTCCCGAGTTTTTCAAAGACTGGAATCATTTCATGGAAGAAATGATAGACAGACTCGGCTTTTAAGGCCTGACGCCAAGATTGAAAGTCTGCTTCAAATCCAGCTGCCAAACAGACTTGGAAAACTCTTTCTTCTAAGTCAGCATCACTCGAAAAAGGTAATTCTTCTAGCTCTTGTCGGCTAGATACCTTCCTGTCTCCATAATCAAACTGAATTTCTAAACGAATCCGATTATCCTCTTCCCTGTCAAAATAAAAAGAGGGCTCAAAGGATTTGATTTGTAGACGTTCTGGAGCTGAAACGGTCCCCATCTGGCTAAAAAGAGTTAAACAGGAAGCCAACTTATCGCGGTCACTACTATCAAATTGCAGGTATTTCTTTCCATGTTGATCCAAAGGCAGCGCTTTGATTTCCTTGAGAAGACGCATCTGCTGGTCTGTTAGAAAATAAACCTGACCTTTATGGAAAAGCACAGCTCCCTGATAAAAGACATTGACCCTTGGACTCTCACTGATTTCCATTTCAAAATAATCCGAGTATTCTGTTACTGTAAAGGCAAATAGATTGGCATCCGCATGCAAATCCTGAAAAAGTAGGGTTTGGTAGCTATCCACTTGATGGTCAAATTGAAAATGGGGCAAGGCCATCAGTAAATTCACACCCTGCTCAAAAAAGGTCAGAGGAAAAAAGAGGTGCCGACCTTGGTTTTGGAAAAAGAGGTCTGGAGCCTGTCCTTCCTCCATTAGTCCGCGTAAGAAAGTCAGAAGCTCTTGACTTTCCTCATTAAAGGCTTCCCAAGATAGAGACTCCTCATAAGTTTTACCAATCATATAAGGTTTTCTCTTCTCGACGACTTTTAAAAAGATTGGAATATCCCGAATGACATAGTATTTTTGACTATTAATTTGCCCGATTCTTAGGGTCCACAAGATACGATTGCTTCCTGCTTCCACCTGACCCACAGCTGACAACTCATAGGCTCGGTCTGATTTTGGAGACAAGATTCGTTCCAAAAATTTGCTGCCCAAGGTCACCTTGGTTTCAACGGCCTCTTTTTCTTCATGACCTTCTTCCAGACTTTGTAAGATTTCCTGACCACGCTCATCATTTTTCAGAAAATGCTCCAGCGCTGCCAAATGCACACAGTAGCCCCTCTTTTGGAAAAAATCGCAGGCACAAAAAACCAAATCATCCTCTAAACTATAGCGCAGTTCTTCTTCTGCAACGCGAGCGTAGAGCCGATTGTTCTTTTCCTTGATGATGTCAACCTTACCAGTTTCATAAAGGGCAACGCCTTCGATACGGACTTTTCCCGGAATCAATTTAGCCATATTTTTACCTTTACCTTATCTTTTTATTATACCATATTTTCCCCTATGAAAATAGCCTTCTAGGGATACTTTTCTCCTAGAAGGCTGGATTTTTAACGCTTGGCAAAAGTCGTCACAATCCGCTGACAAACTTCTTGCAGCAGGGATTTGGGCATGGCTACATTGAGACGGGCATGGAGACTCCCTTCCTCTCCAAAATCCAAACCACGGTTGAGGATAACCTTGGCTTCATTTCTCAACAGCTCTTGCAATGTTTCATCAGTCAGGTCATAGGCTGAAAAATCAAGCCAAATCAAGTAGGTTCCTTGTGGTTTCATGACCTTGATTTTAGTCTCTTTTCCAAATAGTTCCACCACATAATTAATATGGTCTTCAAAGACTTGCTTGAGTTCCTCTAACCAATCCTTCCCATAGCGATAAGCAGCTTCTGTCGCCAAATAGCCCAAGCCTGAAATTTCATGCTGATTATTGGTCAACTGGCGTTTCTGGTAAGCCAGTCTCAACTTAGGATTTTCAATGACTGCATAGGAATTTTTTGTCCCAGCGATGTTAAAGGTTTTAGTGGCACTGGTCAAGACGATAGCAAATTCTTTAAAGTCAGGGTTGACAGTATTGAAGGAATGATGCTTGTGACCAAAGAGGGCCAAATCTTGGTGAATCTCATCCGAAACCAAGAAAACACCGTGTTTTTGGCAGAGTTGGCCAATCTTCTCCAACACTTCCTTTTCCCAAACACGTCCACCAGGATTGTGAGGATTGCAGAGAATATAGAGTTTGACCTCCTCTTCCACCAAATCCTTTTCAAGTCGGTCAAAGTCAATCTCAAACAGACCATCCTTTTCCACCAAAGAATTGGTAATCAATCTACGGTTGTTCAACTTGATACTGCGAGCAAAAGGTGGATAGACAGGTGTGTTAATCAGAACCGCTTCGCCTTCTTTTGTGAAAGCTTGAATAGCTGTTGAGATGGCTGGTACCACACCCTCGATAAAGACAAGAGCCTCTTTGTCAAAGTGGTAACCGTGTTGTGTGGCTTCCCACTTTTGAACTTCCTTAATTAACTCTTCACTGGCATAGGTATAGCCATAAACCAGTTGATCAGCGTAAGTCTGCACAGCTTGGCGTATTTCAGGCAAGACTACAAAGTCCATATCCGCTATCCAAGCTGGTAAGACTTCGCTATCCGTTTCTGCCTCTTTCCACTTATAGGTATGGTGCCCTAAACGGTTGGGCAGGCTTGTAAAATCATATTTTCCCATCTTTGTCTTATCCTTCTAATGCTTGGCGCAAATCTGCAATCAAATCTCTAGCATCCTCAATCCCAATCGACAAACGCAAGAGGTCATCTGTCAAACCATAAGAATGGCGCACTTCTGCTGGAATATCAGCGTGAGTTTGCGTCGTTGGATAAGTAATGAGACTTTCTACCCCACCCAAACTTTCCGCAAAAGAGAAGACCTTAAGACTGTTCAAAACATGAGGAATGCGTGTTTCATCCGCTACTTTAAAGGAAATCATGCCTCCACGACCAGTGTAGAGAACTTCCTTAACTGCTGGAGAATCCTTCAAAAAGGCAACCACTTCTTGGGCGTTGGCTGTTGAGCGCTCCATACGAAGAGACAAGGTCTTGAGACCACGAATCAATTGATAACTGTCAAATGGAGACAAGACTGCCCCTGTCGTATTGAGATTGTAGAAAAGCTTTTCGTATAGTTCTACACTATTGGTCACAACCACTCCAGCCAAGACATCATTGTGCCCTGCTAGATACTTGGTTGCTGAATGGAGAACGATATCCGCTCCATCTTCAATCGGACGTTGGTAGATAGGACTATAGAAGGTATTGTCCACGACCACTTTAGCACCCTTAGCATGAGCCAATTTTGCCAGTTTTTCAATATTAAATTCCAACATCAAAGGGTTGGTTGGGGTTTCGATATAGAGAACATCCACATCCTTCTCTAACTCGGCAATCA
>CAURHZ010000170.1:0-4197 GCA_963524345.1 uncultured Streptococcus sp. | reverse complement strand
ATAAAGGTGTTCAAGCCAATTGTAAAGCGAAAGGAGAAAAATATGGCACAAAAGGTTCTTTTGTCCTGTTCTTGTTTCAATTGACTATATTTCTATACTTTTTCTTCCTTTCTCTGTGAAAATCGCAAGTTTTTCCCACCTTTTCTCAATACTGAAACAACATCTTTCCAGAACTTCAATAATTTCTTTTTGTGTTAAATCATTATTTAACTAAATCTTTGGAGGCAATACGTTTTCAAAGCTACTTTTTTACCATAGATTTTGAGCCTTTAACACAGATTACTAAGCCAAAAATGCTCTAAATTTTTGAAATTCTAACAAATTCCATTCAACTTTATCATCATCTTTGACTTTCACAATATCTTCCTCAAAATAACATGGAATAAAGATAGTTTTCTTTTGAAACAGTTGTAGGAGGAAAATCTCTCCTACACTATTTTTGATTCTGAGAGAAAATTGCAAAATATCATCTACCAAACTTTCAATTATTAAGATTTTTGCAGTTTATCTGAATTAGAATCGCAAGGCTTCTCAATAATATAATTGTCGAATTTTTTCATTCTAACTTCCTCTCCACTATTTCTTCCTTTATCAAGAAAAAGTTACCTCAATATTAATAAAGTACAATTCTAAATTAACTCCAATTATTGATTCATGATAATATTTCAGTAACTCATCGTGCAATTAAAAACAAGGATTTTTATTTCAGACGATCCATCGTGAACACTTCATCAGCCATCTCCCAAATTGCCGGATTATGTGTTGCGATAATGATTAGCCTATTATCATCTCGAAGAGATAGCAAAATCTCCATAATCAACTGAGAGGTTGCTGGGTCTATTGAAGCTGTTGGCTCATCTGCCAGAATAAAGGGTGGATTCTTTAAGATAACTTTTGCCAAGGCAACCCGTTGCGATTCTCCGCCCGATAACTCAAAGATGCGCTTATCTAGGTCAAGATAAGCCAGGCCGACCTGTTCTAAAGCCTGCTTCTGCCTCAACCGCTGTTCCGCCCGACTCAACTTTTGACCAATGAGACCTAGCTTAAGGTTTTCTTCAATACTTTGATTTTCAATTAAGCCAAAGTTCTGGAAGAGGTAGCCCAATTCGTGACGGAAAAAATCACTCGATTTATAATTAGCCAAGTCTTTACCTCGGTAAAAAATCGTCCCATCATAAGATTCTAATTTCCCAATCATGTTCATCAAGGTTGTTTTTCCGCTACCACTTGAACCAATTAAGGCATAGACTTTTCCAGCCTCAAATGTCATTGAAAGATTCGAAAATAACTCTCGTTCTCCAAAAGATTTACTCACCTGTTTAAGTTCAATCATATTAACCTCCCTTCAAAACAAGCATGGACATCTTGTTTTCTTTCTGCATTTGGACATGTAACTGTAAAAGAGATAGACCAGTAAAGAGTAACGAGACTAAGAAAGCAACTACTATCTCTACCATAAGAAATACACTCGCAACAAATCCCAGTAAAAACACACCCAGTTGAGCAAAGAGATAAGTGCGATGGATTTCTAAGAACCTGAGACCTGCAATGCGTTTGATAAAAATGGCACGTCTAAATTCTTCAAAGTAGAGCCTATTCATAGTGTTAAACAACAAGATTGAAGTTGCAATCCCAAGCACAGCTCCTGCTAGCATTACCCAACGTTCCCTCTGGATATTATCCAATAATGTGATGTAGTTGTGGTAACCTGTTTGCATTTCTGAGACCCAATTTTCAATGCCTTGTCTCTGGATAAGTTCCTGGGCATCAGACAATTGATTAAAGAGAACGTAGTTCTGTACTGCGTCTACCCAAAACAAAATGGACTGTGGACCAGTTGATTGGGGTGTTATAACAATGATGATTGGATCTTTCAAAAACTGCTGGTAAGAAATAGGGGTCGTATTATACACAAAACGATCCTGACCTGATTCCAAATAACCTACCGTAGCAGTCATTTGCTGTCGTTCATCTCGACTAGACATGCGACTGGTTAAGTCGTCTTCAAAAACAGATTTATAATGTTCTTCCTCTGAACGGAGGTGTTCAGGCAGCAATAAGACAAACTCCCCTACATCAAGGTGATTCATCTTTTGCTCAATAGTTGTATCTACAGGAATGTTTTGACGCTCCAAGTATTGTGGTGTGACGATAAGGACATTGCCATTCGGGCTGTAATCGTGCCATTCTGTAGAGGTTGTCAAGTTTTTGGAGGAAGCCATGCCATTTTGCAAAGAACGGTCAATTAACTGGTGTCTAGATAAGAAAGCCTTTTTTTCTGAAACAGCCAGATCCATCAATTGATACCAAGTTCTGAGTTTCCTTTGAGCTTGTTCATCAAAACCAGGACTCGTTCCTTCACGGCTGAATGATAGGGTAATCAGTTGCCTTTTCTGGCTCCAAGCCTCTTGTCCAATCCGATGCTGTTGCCAGGCTTGGGAATACTTTAAGCTACTCCCTATTCCCAGCGTTACAATAATAATCGCTAATAGTTGACCGATTAAAATCAAACTAATGATTCCTCTGACAGGCACTTGCCCTTTTATAATCTGCATCAGGTGTATCTTTTTTATCCCAACTGCGAAGAGTTGAGCGAAAAACAGGGAGATCGACAACAAGATGAGATTATAACTGAGCAAGCCTTCTCCTATGGTCATTAGGGATTGCGTTGGAAGCGACAGAATTTTTTGCATAAGAATGGCGAGCACGCCAGCTAAACTGAAACCAACAGCTATCCCTTTCAAATCCTCACCAACTGGTCTAAGGAAAATGGACCACCGTTTCTCTCCTGAAATGAGGCGAACGCCCGACGACCGTAATTGGCTAATTTGACTAATTAAAGTCAGTGCTCCAAAGGTTAAGATGAAAATCAATAGACTGATTAACTGAAATCCGTTACTAAAGATAGCCATTAACGTAGATAGTTTAGATGGAATTATCAGGTGCATGTTAGTCAAGCCAAGTTGACTTAGCTCCTCCCTTAGCAAGTGAATATCTAGGTTTCCATCGAGTACAAAATAGTTTGTTTCAACACTACTACTTTGAGCATCTTCTAGATTTTTTTCCTGAAGCCCATCAGGCAACTTTCCGTCCCCAAAGGTCGTATAAGAAAAAACTGTAGTACCTTCTGAGTTAAGATCTTGGTGTTGAATCGCAATAAAGCTATCCGTTTCTTCTGCTAGTTTTTCCAAGCGTGTAGCAACATGCTGAAAAGTTGTTTCAGGGGAAGAATCACGTACAACAACGTTGGGGTAATAATTGGAGACATATGTATCAGTCCAAATGGTAAATACCCAAACAAAGAACAAACTAGCAAGCAGGTTGGATATGAGTATAAATAATTTTTTCATAGTGCATTCCTTATTCTAAAACAGAGGGCAGAAATACCCCTGCCCTCTATAAACTAACAAGCTTACTAAAATATTGATAAAAGAATCTTCTTCATCATATACTAACAGTGGTGTCTTAAGATTATTTTCATTAACTAGATTAGTAAAATCAATATTAGAATTTTTATAAAACATTTTTATTTCTCTATTCTTTTACTCAAAAAGTATTCTTTATGCCCATCTGGAGAGTCATTAAGAATTCCAAAAACTTCAAAACCTTGACTTAAGTAGAAATCTAAACCTTGGAAGTCAAAGGTGCTTAAATGAACAATACTACATCCGTAATTTTTGGCACTTTCTAAAACATTATTTAACAATGCAGTTGCTATCCCTTGACGTCTATAAGTGTTTTTAACCCAAAGTGTATCAATATATAATATTTTCCAAATAACCGAATAAGCTACGATGCCACCTACTATCTCTTGATTATTCTCAACAATAAAAGCAATCTGTTTATAGTCCTCATCCTGACATGAAGGTAAACATTTCTTATTGTGTTCCAATAGCATTTCTTCTATGTAGTCAATATTTTCATTATTTGCATCAGTAATCTTCATTCTTGCACCTACAATTTTTAATGAATAATAAAAGAGAATATACTAGAGACTAATTCTATTCCATTATTCTTTAATCTACCTTTCCAACATCAAGTCCATTCGATTTTTTTTGTGATTGCACTCGAATCTCCAATTGTTTATTCTTCTGGATAAACTGTTGGTAAGGAATTGTATTACTAAACGTAAAAACCCCTAGTAATGCTAATATAGCTAATTTTTGAATTCCACGATTTTTTCTCTTGCACTGAAAC
>CAURHZ010000169.1:0-4209 GCA_963524345.1 uncultured Streptococcus sp. | reverse complement strand
TATCAAATCCCTGAGGCATGGCTACAATGTCTTGGTAAACTTGGGCTAGCTTAGTAGCTTCCTCGACAGCTGAAAGTGTTAAATCAGGATTCCCAAAGCGAATATTGTCTAAGATTGAAGTCGCAAAGAGGAACTGGTCCTGAGGGACGTAGCCCATGAGACTGCGAAGGTCTGTCAAACGATAATCGCGAATATCGTGACCGTTTAGGTAAATGGCTCCCTTATCCACATCGTACTCACGCAAGAGAAGCTTGATCAAGGACGTTTTTCCAGAGCCTGTCTGACCAACCAAGCCCAGGGTTTGCCCTTTTCCCAAACTAAAGTGAATATCCGTCAATGTTTCCTCATTTTCAAAGGCAAAGCTATCAATATCGTACTGCAAGCGCCCGTTTTCAATGCCATCTAAAGGAAACTCAGGGTCTTGTACAGGTGATTCCTGAGACAAAAGATCCTCAATCCGTTGGTAAGAAACCTTCCCTCGCTGAGTGATATTAAAGAGGAAGCCAATGGCCATAAGAGGCCAGACCAGCATATCCAAATAGCTGATAAAGGTAACTAGATTCCCAACTGTAATCTGCCCTTTCTGAACCATCAAGGAGCCGACCAAGAGGGTTAACACATAGGATGAACCAACAAACAAGAGAACCATAGGGTCAAAGAGACTATCGTATTTCATAGTTTGTAGGTTCTTTTGGAAGGTCAATTCATTGACTTCCTGAAAGGACTTGAGCTCATCCGCCTGGTAACCGAAAGACTTGGTCACTTTGATACCTGATACAGACTCCTGTACCTTATTATTAAGTTCGGAAAAGGCAGCCTGTGATTCGCCAAAAGCCTTGTGGGTCTTTCTCCCTAGACGACTGGTCGCATAAGCCATGAAAGGCAGGGGAAGAATGGCAACCAAGGTCATCTGCCACGAAATGCTAAAGAGCATGGTCAGCAAGGTCACCAGAGCCGTGATAGAAGCATCCACCGCTGACATAACACCGCCACCTGCTAGACGCGTTAGGGCATTGATATCATTGGTTGCGTGTGCCATCAGGTCCCCCGTCCTATAGGTTTGATAAAAGGCTGGAGACATTTTTGTGAAATGCTCAAATAAGCGAGAGCGCATAATCTGTCCCAGACGGTAGGAAGTCCCAAGGATATACATCCGCCAAACATAGCGCAGATAGTACATCCCAAAGGCCGCAAGAAGCAAGTAAAATAGGTCAAGAAGGAGGTCCTGCTGGGTTAATTGCCCCGATGTGATAGCATCAATGACCCGCCCCATAACCATGGGGGGAATGAGGTTGAGGACGGAAACCAAAACCAGGGCCACAATCCCGACTAGATAACGGCGTTTTTCTAACTTGAAAAACCACCAAAGTTTTTGAATAATGGACATAAAATCCCTTTCTGATTGCAAATAGAAACCTGAGGCCAAGACCCCAGGTTTTTCTTATTCATAGGTTACGACTGAGACGACACCCTTGTCATACTCAGCGATAAAGATATTGGCTACATTGTCATGCCCTTGTTTGCTGAGGTTATCAAGCAACCACTCTTCGCTACGACCAATCGATTCCAAAACATCGACTTGGATCACACCGTCAGTCACAACTGGATACTTAGGATTTTCATCCCCCATTTGGACCACGATGAGTTGGCCATTTTGCTCCTGCACAGCGCATTTGACCTGTTTCATCTGGAAAATCCCTTGGCTACGAAGTTTGAGAGCAACTTCTGCCGCAGACAAACCAACTGAACGACAGGCTTCTGGGTCAATCTGCCCATTTTTGATGAGCAGAGTCGGTTTACCATCAATCAAGCGTTTCACAAAACGAACATTGTTATTGAGCCACTTTAGGGTCAAGACCAAAATCGTCCACATCATCAAAATCACTGCATACTGGAGAATACTGATAGAACTATTGTAAATCACCCCACCGATGATACCACCGAGAACATAGTTCTGAATTTGGTCTGTCGCAGAGTTAGGTGCTAGGTTCCCCTTTCCTGTCACATTGATAACAAAAACAAGCGAGAAGAGCCCCAAGGCCAGTTTGATTAAAATTTCCATATAGTTGAGTGTCATTTGTTTACCTCCACCAATTCAATAGCGTCTGTTTGATGCAATTCTAATTTCTCTAAAAGATACTTGTCTGGTTGGCTCCCGTTCATGGCGCGGTAGACATTTGGACCTACCTTGACAAGCGCTCCATCAGTGGCAGCTGAAGTATTGACATAAACTTCTGATTTATCCACTCCCAAGTCTTTAGAAACGACCTCTATGAAATGAAGGGAGGTTTGAAATTGGTTGTTAGAGGCTTGATTTGTCTGGTATTTTGAGATTGTCACCAAAAGCATGGCCACCAAAGTCAAAGCCAAAATCATAACCAATTCCCGAAACTTAGTCCCCTTTTTATCTCGATAGGCCTTAAAAGCAAAAAATCCTGTGATAGCTAGGAGCACAATCCCGAAGCCAATCATGATGCCATTTTGCTGACTGATTTGGCTAAGTACATAGTCATATGAGTAAAATTTCATTTATTTTCACTCCCTTTCATAAAATCATTCTTCATTATAAACGAAAGAGAGTGATTTTTCAAGCCATACGTTGGGGAAATAGACCTTTTTTTGGTATAATAAAATCTATAATCTGAATGAAAAAGGTAACTTTATGAAACTCATCTCATGGAATATTGATTCCCTCAATGCTGCCCTAACCAGTGACTCAGCTCGTGCCAAATTGTCCCAAGAAGTCCTACAAACCTTGGTCGCTGAAAATGCTGATATCATTGCTATCCAAGAAACCAAGCTTTCTGCCAAGGGGCCTACAAAGAAACACTTGGAGATTTTAGAAGAACTCTTCCCAGGCTACGCAAACACGTGGCGCTCTTCACAAGAACCTGCCCGGAAAGGCTATGCTGGAACCATGTTCCTCTATAAGAAAGAACTCTCACCCACTGTCACTTTCCCAGAAATCGGTGCCCCTTCTACCATGGACTTGGAAGGTCGTATCATCACTCTAGAATTTGATGATTTTTTCGTGACCCAAGTTTACACTCCAAACGCTGGCGACGGTCTCAAACGCTTGGAAGAACGCCAGATCTGGGATGTCAAATATGCGGAGTACTTGGCTGAACTAGACAAAGAAAAACCAGTCCTTGCGACCGGTGACTACAATGTGGCCCACAATGAGATTGACCTTGCAAATCCTGCTAGTAATCGCCGTTCACCAGGATTTACCGACGAGGAACGTGCTGGATTTACCAACCTTTTAGCAACTGGATTTACCGACACCTTCCGCCATATTCATGGCGATGTTCCAGAACGCTACACTTGGTGGGCACAGCGCAGCAAGACTTCTAAAATCAACAATACAGGCTGGAGAATCGACTACTGGCTCACAAGTAACCGTCTCGCAGACAAGGTCACTAAATCTGATATGATTGACTCAGGTGCTCGCCAAGACCATACACCGATTGTCTTGGAGATTGAACTCTAAGGAGAAAACGAATGGACTATCAAGCTGTCATTCCTGAATTTGTAGTATCTGACATCGAAAAATCACGCCACTTCTACTGCGACCTGCTAGGATTCTCTGTCGAATACGAGCGTCCAGAGGAGAAATTTCTCTTCCTCTCGCTTGAAGACTGCCAACTTATGCTAGAAGAAGGCAGCGCAGAAGAATTAGCTCAGCTGACCTATCCTTTCGGACGCGGTGTCAATATTTCCTTTGGCATTGCAGATGTTCCTCAGCTCCACCAAAAACTGCTGGAAGCTGACTATCCCATCCATCGTCCCCTGACAAAAAGAGAATTTCGAGTAGGAGATAGCTTTATATATCCCCATGAATTTGCAGTTTTGGATCCAGATGGTTATTTTTTAAGATTTAGCGAGTAGAATAATAAAGATTGGGAAAAAGTCTTTAAAATTAGAAAAAGGCATATTGTCAGGTGTTTAAAAACCTAATAATATGCCCTTTTATGATGGAAAAACCTTCTAAATGTTAGCCAATAAGTTAATTTTTCCCTATTCTTATTATATTTGTTCGTTTTTTAAAGCAAAACACTAACAAAACATTTGATTTCTAAAGCTATTTAGTGTAAAATAAAAACATTGGCTCAAGCCTATTTAAAATTGAATATCATTTTACTTGTTTATGTCGTGAATTGGCACGACGTTTCTACAAGGTGCCGGAACACCTAACAATAAGTAAGTCAG
>CAURHZ010000168.1:0-4211 GCA_963524345.1 uncultured Streptococcus sp. | reverse complement strand
CATCAAGCCCATCTCAACAGGTGTCACATAGGGCGCACCGATAATCCCACAGGCAAGGCCAATACTGACATAACCAAGGGCCGTTGGCATGGCTGCCTGCACCCCTTCCCAAAATCCTTTTTCTTTCATCTTTCTCCTCATATTGTCTTAATAATACTCAATGAAAATCAAAGAGCAAACTAGAAAGCTGGCCACAGGTTGCTCAAAACACTGTTTTGAGGTTGCAGATAGAAGCTGACGCAGTTTGAAGAGATTTTCGAAGAGTATAAGTAGGCTGAAAAGGCTCCAGCCATAGCATGGACTATTATAACACATTCAGGAAAGAGAAAAAAGTCTGCTGATTGTAATCAGACAGACTCCATTTTATTCTTATTTAATCTTGAAGAATTGAACAATTGCCACAATACCTTGATAAATAAAGACAAAGGCAATGGTGTAACTAATATAGAGACCGGTCATCAATGGGTGTCCCATCATGATTAAACCTGCTACGATTCCTAAAATCCCCATCCAAACTAGAGGGGTACCTACCGATTTATCCGTCTTACGAACCTTGAAACCAACGATAGTTTTTGTAATACCATTTGTCAAGGCCCATAAAGAAATGATAAATGGTACAAATGTTACCATTTCAATAAAGCTACCTGAGAACAAGGTAAGAGCGAGGATGAGGGTAACAATTCCTCCAAATAAATTCCAGCCATGCTTTTCTTCTGATTTGAAGTATTGTACAATCTCAGAAATCCCTTGAACTGCAAATACAAGTGCAAACCAGAAAGTCATGGAAGCCAAGCTAATAAGAGGATGTGCAAACATATTAAAACCTACAAAAACTGCAAAAATACCCGCAATTAGTAACAACCATTTCCAAATTTTCGACATTATTTTTCTCCTTTTTTAGAGGAATCTTCCTCTAGTATTCCATAAATCATCATATCCAAAACCTGTGATAATTGATGTTCATATCCTGAAACCAAGTCAGGCAAACTGCTATCTGACGAAACAGTTAAATAATAGGAACGAAACATATCCTGAATCAATCGCAGATAGTCCATAGCTCGTTTCTCATCAATATGCTCTTTCAGTTTGGATTCTGATATAAGTTTTTGACAAACTTGTTCATTCAAGTCCAAAAAGATAGCTTTCTGTGGTGCAATGTCTGCTTCCAATTCTTCTGGTGTCGCAATCATTGCCTCAAAGAAAATGTGGCTATGTTCTGGGTATTGCTGATAAAATTGGTGACGTCTTTCCATATAATCAGCTAAGGAGGGCACTTGACCTTCCACCCCCAGAAACACTGCCAAAGCTTTCTCAAAACTCTCCTGAAAACAAGTTAGATAGAGGTCTGATTTCCCTGAAAAATTATGATACAAAACTCCTTTGGAAATACCATCCACTTTACAAAGTTCATTGATGACAAAACCTTGATAGCCTTTTGTAGCAAATTCAAACAAAGCAGCGGTAATGATTTTCTCTCTTCGTAGTCTTGTTTTTTCTTCTTTTCTCATGTATTTATCTCTACATTTTTTAATTATAAACCGATTGGTCTGAAATGTCAAGCAACTTTCTCAAAAATTTAACAGTCTGCTGATTGTAGCCATCATAAACAGACTGGAATCCAGTCTCAAACATATAATATACACATTCTTCGCTAAATGTTTTCACGGATATTCAAGAGTATGATAAAGGCAGCTAGAAGAAATAGCAATAAAACAAAGCTAACTGCCAGAGTTCCAAAGCTAGTAGCAATGGTTACCAAAGCTATTGTAAATAAGCTAGGTAAAACAACTGTAATGGCACCGATAGAGGATTGAACTGCTCCCATTGACTCCTCAGGTATTTGTTTAAAAATGAGTTCCTGTAATCGAGGAGAGAGGATACCTGCGAAAAAGGCATCCAAGGCACTAAAGATAAGAATCCAGTCAAAACGAACTGCCACAAAGCCAACTAAAAGGAGTAATTGGATAATAAGCGAGGCATATAGGGCTAGTTTTATGGAGATTGTATTCTTCAGATAGCCACTCACAAGGCTTCCGACAATAAGGGCTGACAATTCAAGGGTGGATAACAAGGCAAGAGATTGACCTGTTTGTAAATTCAAAAAGGGCTGATTCCTCAAAAACAGAGTAGAAACAGGAACTGTAACATTTATCACTGCTTGACTAATAGAGATAATAAACAAAACCAAGAGCACCTTATTCATATTCCATATCAATTTTGATGATTGGAGCAGATGCTGGCAAAAGGATTTTACAGAGAGTCCTTCTTGATAGCTAATCGTTTTTTCTACTTTCAAGAGGTCTGTTTTTATGAAAAGAATACCTAAAAATGCGATTAAAAAGGTCAGAGCATTCAGTAAGGAAATAGACTGGATAGATAGAATACCTAGTAAGACTCCTCCTAGAATATTACTGATTGTTTTCACTAAACTAACAGTTGACTGTTTAAATCCAATAGCTTCTGCCAGATGGTCTTGCCCAATAATTCTAATGAAAATCGGAGTGAGCATGGCGCCTGAAAAATAACTCAATGTGTCAGATAAGAGGTTAATCAGACAAATAAATGCTACTAATAACAAGGAAAAGGACTGCCCTGAAAGTGATAAAGAAACGATAGAGTAAAGCAAAAATTTTGCAAAACTAATCATTGTATATTTTAGGACACGATGATGTTGAAAATCCGCCAAAACTCCCAGAAAGATTTGCAGAACTTGAGGAAGGGTTTCTGAAATCGTGATCAGTAAAATCGCCAAAGGGGCAAAAGATGCATCTGCCACATAATTCAAAAAGGCCAGATAAAAAATCGTATCCCCAACCGTTGAAATCCACTGGTTGATGGTTAATTGCCTAAAATTTCTATTTTGAAGAAATACTTTCATCACAACTCCTTTTAAAGTTCCAGTGTATAGAAAACAAGACTTGGTTTAATATTGAACTCCAAGCCTTGCTCATATTCAGATTCATCCATTATATGATGTTCATGCCGTATTTTATAATAAATCATATCTTAAAAATACCAGACCACACTATTCCCTGCTTGTATTTAGCTTCTTTCTTTTGGACAAATTTTGCTAAATCCAACAACTCTGTCGGCGGTTCACCTTTAAAGCTCAACAATTCTTTAGAGACGGCAAAAGAAAGACGTACAGCTAACAAATCTTCATTAGTACTAGAGAACTGTTTTGCTGTTTCCAGCAATTGCTTCCTAAATTCTTCCGTCAAGCTAATTTCTTTATTATTGTATAGGGAATGAATTAACATTTGTAACTGACTTTGTTTTTCCATCGTTTACCTCATTTTATCTAGGACGCCAAGTTTCACTTTTAGTCCAGCCATTTACAGTATGCTCATAATTAAACATATACTGTACGAATTCCCATCTATAAACCACTTCTGCGACCTAGGATTTGCTTCAAATGTTTTACAAGGACAGTATAACACGGAAATTGGCTTATTTTAGAAAATCGCATATTTGATATTTTTTCTTATAGAAATTTCAGATTTGCGATTTTGGTAGATTTGATTATTTCACTGGTATAATAAAGTTACTACTAACAAGGAGGGATATAATGATGAAGAAAAGAAAAATCCAACTGATACTCCTGCTTATTTCGGAGTGGGTGATTGTCTTCCCGTTTCTAATTAATCGATAAGTTCTTTGTATTGCTGCAAACGCAATTCAAAAAGGGCTGTTAATTGTGGATTTTCTAATACTTGCAGAGATTGGATAAAGTGTTCAATCTCTTTTTGATTGCTTCCTTTGGTTTGAAGGAAAATCTTCATTTTCTTTAAAAACTGCCACAATACTTTTTCAAAAACATCGTATGGACGAAGCATGCTCTCTAGCTCAGCTTCAAAA
This sequence comes from uncultured Streptococcus sp., assembly GCA_963524345.1. Classification (GTDB taxonomy): domain Bacteria; phylum Bacillota; class Bacilli; order Lactobacillales; family Streptococcaceae; genus Streptococcus. Next base: position 353 of record CAURHZ010000168.1, on the reverse strand, counting down.
ATTGGGATATAAGAGAAAAGTTTACGCTCCATGAGTTCTGATATAATATTCAGAAATCCACTTTTCATATACAGTCTATTATGTACCAACTCTTTAAATTCCTTGGATTTTTCAAGTAACGAGGTTGATAAAAATATCAAATCTTGGTTGCTCAAGAAGGGCATGGTATTGCAAAAAAGATAGAGTTCAAACCAGGTCCAAGACTCAATAGCATAGAGGTAGGTGGTCAAAAATTCGCTATCCTCCTCTGCTAGCGGATAGTTTTTATCTAAGGAATGGATGGCATCTTTGATTACAATAGCATTCAAACGACGATAGGTCTCTGCCATCTGTTCTTGCTTGACCTCCTCTAA
>CAURHZ010000167.1:0-4233 GCA_963524345.1 uncultured Streptococcus sp. | reverse complement strand
ATATTATCCTTTACAGAGAGAGTATCTAGCAAGTTAAAGTCTTGGAAGACAAAGCCCAGCTTTTCACGACGGAAGCTAGAAGCCTGTGAATTTTTAATGGTTGCTGTATCAGTTCCATTCAGATAAACCTGACCACGAGTTGGTTTATCCAGCATAGCTAGGATATTGAGAAGAGTTGATTTACCAGAACCAGACTCACCCATGATGGCAACGTAGTCACCCTTTTCGACGGTAAAGTGAATATCCTTGAGAGCTTCTACTTGGTTGCCCTGAAAACGAGTTTTATAAATTTTTTGAACGTGTTTTACATCTAAAAGTGTCATGAGAATCTCCTTTCTTAATATCCCATCAAATGAAATGTCTCTTGCATCATAGCGCATCCCAGCTGAACACGCTCGATATCTTTATGGCTTGGTTTTCTTGTTTTCTTATGTAAGATTTGTTTCATGATGTTACTCCTTTGTTCTTTATGAGTCTAGTTTACATCAAAAAAAGACCGCTTGCCATAACCTAACCTTACAAAAGAGACTTTAATCTTACATTTTTGTAAGATTGGGGGAAATATAGGCAAAATTACTTATAAAATGATTTGATTTTCTATTTTTAAAATTGTAAAATATAATTGTGAAAAGGCTTACTTTGGAAAGGAGGAAGCGGGAACTAACATTTGAGTAAGCTTACCTAGATAACATACCATTAAATTCAACACTTTCAAATCGAACTACCTATAAGGAAAGAAGGTGCGCTTTAATGAAACATAAAGAACATATACTCATCGGAATTCTCTATCTCCTCTCTCCATTCATCGGTCAGCTCTTAGTTGAAAAAACATACTTTATCGGTACAGAATTTACAGCTACTGCTTATGCTATTTGCTGGCTATCAGTTGTTATCAGCATCCATCATTTTTCAAAAAATGTATTGTCTCAGCATGAAAAATCAGATTAGAAACATGAGTTCAAAATATTATTTTTAATTTGTATATGAGGCTGAGAAAATCTTATTAAAAGTAAAAAAGCTTTAAATCAAGCAGTTTAGACTATTGATTTAAAGCTTTTTGCTTATTCCAAATCTTTTGTTAAACCTCACCAAAACCAGCCTTCATTATCGTCAATGGCTTGGACTTCTTTGCGTTTTCGTGGGCCTGTTCCATACATTTCTGCTTCGATTTCTTCCTTGGTTGGCATGATAGAAGCTAGGATGATATAGATAATCACCCCAAGTCCAAAGTTTGCGACTGTAAAAATAGCAAATAGAAAACGTACAAGGGTAACATCAAAATTCCACTTATCTGACAGACCTGCCAGAACTCCTGAAATCATGCGATTGCGTCTCATTTTATAAAATTTACTGTTCATGATATTTCCTCTTTCTGCTAGGTTAGACATAGTATATCACGGGTAGGCTCGGCTTTCATCAGTCCTCAGGCTGATTTATTAGTAGCAAATTACCTCTACAAAGTCCACAGCGATAGCGTTTGGTATCAATCTTTCGCTTTCGATGATACCTTTGTTGGCAGAATTGGCAACGATAAAGCTTGAGTGGTTTAGAGTGGCTATTTGTCAAGGAGGGCACAAAGCGTAATCCATCCACTGCTTTCAAAAGTTCCTTAAAATCCCGATCCTTGTGTTGATATCCCTTCCCTTGGAAATAAAGGTGATAATGACAGAGTTCATGTCGGACAATTTTCCTAAAAACATCCAGACCCAGTTCCTGATAAACCTTGGGATTAAAATCCAAATGCCCATCTTTTGGGAAAAATCGCCCACCTGTCGAACGTAGACGCCTATTCCACTGGGCATGATGGATAAAAGGTCTGCCGAAGTCTTCTAGTGAAACCTGCTTAACGTAATCAGTCAGTTTCATTTGGAGCGATTAGCGACAGATTGACTTTTTCACGTTCAGTATCAATTTTCTTAACCCAAACCGTTACCAAATCACCAACGGATACCACTTGGCTGGGATGCTTGATAAACTTCCGACTCATATGGGAAATATGAATCAAGCCGTCCTCGTGAATCCCGATATCAACGAAGGCACCGAAATCAACAACGTTACGCACCACACCTTCTAGTTTCTGGCCAACCACTAAGTCCTTGATATCTAGGACATCTTGGCGAAGCACAGGTGCGTCAAAGGAATCACGAAAATCTCGACCTGGTTTGAGAAGGTCTGCAATGATATCTTTAAGAGTTTCTGGACCAAGGTCTAGTTCTTGCGCCATTTCCTTGACTGAAAGGGACTTGAGTTTACTTTGGGCCTCTTCATTCAAGTCTGTAATGTCCAAACGTTTGAAAAGTTCCTTAACGGCAGCGTAATTTTCTGGGTGAACTCCTGTATTATCAAGTATATTGCTACTTTCAGGGATACGAAGAAAACCAGCTGCCTGTTCAAAAGCCTTGGCCCCCAGACGAGGAACCTTTTTGATTTGAGCGCGTGAAGTGATTTTTCCTTCTTCTTCGCGGTATTTGACAATATTTTCAGAGATAGTTTTGTTGAGTCCAGCTACGTGTGAAAGAAGAGCAGGACTGGCTGTATTGACATTGACACCAACTTGGTTCACCACGGTATCCACGACAAAGTCCAGACTCTCAGACAATTTCTTCTGGCTGACATCGTGCTGATACTGACCGACACCAATTGACTTAGGATCGATTTTGACCAATTCTGCAAGCGGATCTTGCAAACGACGGGCGATAGAAATGGCAGAGCGTTTTTCAACGGTCAAGTCTGGAAATTCCTGACGAGCAAGTTCGCTGGCAGAATAGACCGAAGCACCACTTTCATTGACGATAACATAGCTGACTTCTGGAAAATCTTTAAGAACTTCCGCCACAAAGGCTTCACTTTCACGACTAGCAGTACCATTTCCGATGGCAATGATTTCCACGCCGTATTGACCAATCAAGTCTGCCAACTCTTTCTTGGCTTCTTCGATTTGACGAGCTGATGCTGGTTTAACAGGATAAATGACCTGAGTTGTCAGCATTTTACCCGTTGCATCTACGACAGCTAGCTTGGCACCTGTACGAAAGGCAGGGTCAAATCCTAGAACCACCCGCCCTTTCAGTGGAGCAACCAAGAGGAGATTGCGTAGGTTGTCCGAAAAGAGTTGGATAGCTCCTTCTTCCGCTTTCTCAGTCAATTCTGTCCGAATACGTCGCTCGATAGCAGGTAAGACTTTTTTCTTAACAGATTGCTGAACCACTTCATCAATATAGGCATTCTTCACCTTGAAACGAGTAGCAAAAAAGGCAAGAATACGGTCCGTCGCATGTTCAAAACCTACCTTCAAAATACCTAGCTTCTCCCCACGATTGAGGGCTAAAGTACGATAGCCTTGCATATTTCCAACTGTCTCAGAAAAATCATAGTAAATCTGAAAAACCTGCTTTTCATCAAGACTTTCATCCTTGACTTGAGAAGTGAGTTTAGAGTGTCTCAGCACCTCCTGATAAGTTAGAGCGCGTAAATTGACATCTTCCGATAAGGCTTCGACCAAGATATCAACTGCACCAGCCAAGGTCTCCTTACCAGTCGCAAATCCTTCACAGACGAACTTTTCAGCTTCCTTCTCTAAGCCAGCTACATTCTGCAAAATCAAGCGAGCAAGTGGGAAGAGTCCAGCTTCACGAGCAATAGTTGCCTTGGTCCGACGCTTTTCCTTGTAAGGAAGATAGAGTTCTTCAACGTCTGCTAATTTTTCGGCAGCTAAGATAGCTTCTTCCAACTCCTTGGTCAGCTTGCCTTGTTCTTGAATCTTAGCTAAAACAGCTTCCTTACGGTCGTTGAGGTTGGTCAGACTTTTATCCAAGTCAATAATGGCCTTAATTGCCACCTCATCCAGACTACCAGTCATGTCCTTGCGATAACGCGCGATAAAGGGAATAGTAGCCCCTTCAGCTGTCAAACTTAGAACAGTATCAATTTGCTTTAACGTCACTCCCAAATCTTGGGAGATTTTTTCATATTTTTTATCCATGAATCTATTATACCACAAGCTATACGTTTCAAATTAGCTCTTACAGTATTTAAAAACAATATGTGGGGAATAGATTTATATTCTATAGTGCAATAACTTGTACTTAGAGAGTATTGCCACCTTTTTTAACCAATCCCTGACATCAAAAGTATTTAATGGCTCTGGCATAATAGCCAGTTCTGGGACCCGCATTATTAAGAAGGTTGCAATTTAATTCTAATAGTTGACAAAAGGATAAGTGATTAATTGTA
>CAURHZ010000166.1:0-4265 GCA_963524345.1 uncultured Streptococcus sp. | reverse complement strand
TTAGAGGACAGGGTGAATCACCTATGAAAGTTGGCCTACCCGACTTAGAAGGTGCTGTTCAAGATGTAGATGCTATTTTGTCCTATTTCCAGTTGGATAAGGTGGTATTGGTTGGTCATTCTTGGGGAGGGAATCCACTTCAAGAGTACACCTATCGCCATCCAGAAAGAGTCCTAGCCTTGGTCATGGTAGATAGTTGGGGACAGCATCGTTACCTATCAGATAAAGAGAGAAATCGCATAAAATATAGTTCCCTTATGTATAAAACGATTCCTTGGAAGTTGATTGCAGATAAGAACTCAAAAATGTGTACAGATAATCCTATCACAAGAGAATTAGTCAAGACGGCAATCATAGAAACTGGGCGAGATGTTTTCTTGAACCTTGGAATCACAGGTTTCTTGGCAGTTCATGAGATAGAAGGATATAAAGGAAACCCTCCTATGCTATTAGTAAGAGGCGAAAATGATTTTCCCAAACACCTAAAAATGATCTACGATGGTATCATTGCCTTAAATCCCAATGCGCGTCAAGTAACGATTTCAGATAGTAAACACCAACCGATGAATGACCATCCTAAAGAGTTTAATCAGCTTATTGGTGAATTTTTTGAAGAAGTAGTAGGCCCGTAAGATAGGAACTATCCAACTTGTGAAAATCTCTGTAACGTGATAAAATAAAGGATAAGGATTTTTAATAATTCATTATATAGAACGAGTGGATTTCTTTATGAAGAGGTTTGAAGTATCTACAGAAATTGGTAGTCTCTCTGTTACTTATCAAAAGCAAAAGAAAGTGCTAGTTTGTTTAAGTGGCGCAGGTTTGCTACCAAGTTATGAAAATTTTTCACTTATACTTGAAAAACTTCCTCCTACAATTGGTTATTTGACAATTGATTTTCCGAACACAGGTAGGAGTCCGATTCATGACCAAGCTGGAAAAAATCTAGATAATCTTGCAGATGCGGTTTATGAAGTACTTGAAGAATTAGGGATTTCTGAATATATACTTTGTGTACATAGTTTGAGTGGAATTTTAGCTTGTAAATTGCTCAACAAACCAATTAAGTGTCAGGCTTTAGTAGCAATTGAACCGACAACTAAAAACGTCATGTTTGCTGATTTTTCAGAAAATCCTTATCCAGAAATGGAAGAGCAGATGAGGCTGATTGAGGAGTGTGGTCCTGAACTTTATTTTAAGAACTTAACTCAAGCAACATTTAGCCCTGAAATTAATAAAGAAATCTGGAAAATAATGCAAGAAAAAGGTTCAGAGTTGGAAAATCAATATACAGGATTTCAGATATCTGGAGAGATTACTGAGGAAGATTTTGAGAATGTATTTATAGAATCTTATATCCCTGTATTTATTTTTTGTCAGGCTTATAGAGAAAAAGAGTACAGAGAATCAGAATATTGGACTTCCAATACTAAACTAATTTTAGGAGGGAATCACCATTATTTACAATGGTCAGAATCAGAAAAAATTGTGACTATTATTCGAGAATTGTCAGAATAAGATGGAAATAAATAGACTACAGGAGACAAGATGAACTACTTTAATGTTGGGAAAATCGTCAATACGCAGGGGTTGCAGGGTGAGATGCGAGTCTTGTCTGTGACGGATTTTGCAGAAGAACGGTTTAAAAAAGGGGCTGAGTTGGCTTTGTTTGATGAAAAAGATCAGTTTGTTCAAACAGTGACCATCGCTAGCCACCGTAAACAGAAGAACTTTGACATTATTAAATTCAAAGATATGTACCATATCAACGCTATCGAAAAGTACAAGGGGTACAGTCTCAAGGTCGCTGAGGAAGATTTGAATGACCTAGACGATGGTGAATTTTATTATCATGAGATTATCGGTTTGGAAGTCTATGAGGGAGAGAACCTGATTGGAACCATCAAGGAAATCCTGCAACCAGGTGCTAACGATGTCTGGGTGGTCAAGCGAAAAGGCAAGCGTGACTTGCTCTTGCCTTATATCCCACCAGTGGTTCTCAATGTTGATATTCCAAATAACCGCGTCGATGTGGAAATCTTAGAAGGGTTAGACGATGAAGATTGATATTTTAACCCTCTTTCCAGAGATGTTTTCTCCACTGGAGCACTCAATTGTTGGAAAGGCTCGAGAAAAAGGGCTCTTGGATATCCAGTATCATAATTTTCGAGAAAATGCTGAAAAGGCCCGCCATGTAGACGATGAGCCCTACGGAGGCGGTCAGGGGATGTTGCTACGAGCACAACCTATTTTCGATGCCTTTGATGCTATTGAAAAGAAAAATCCGCGCGTCATTCTCCTCGATCCTGCTGGAAAGCAGTTTGATCAGGCTTATGCTGAGGATTTAGCTCAAGAGGAAGAGTTAATCTTTATCTGTGGGCACTATGAGGGTTATGATGAGCGAATTAAGACCTTGGTGACAGATGAGATCTCCCTGGGCGACTATGTCTTGACTGGTGGAGAGTTGGCGGCTATGACCATGATTGATGCTACGGTACGCCTGATTCCAGAAGTGATTGGTAAGGAGTCCAGCCACCAAGATGATAGTTTTTCTTCAGGCCTTCTCGAATACCCTCAGTACACACGTCCCTACGATTATCGAGGTATGGTCGTGCCAGATGTACTGATGAGCGGACACCATGAAAAGATTCGTCAGTGGCGATTGTATGAGAGTTTAAAGAAAACCTACGAGCGCAGACCGGATTTGCTTGAACATTATCAACTGACAGCAGAAGAAGAAAAAATGCTGGCAGAAATCAAAGAAAACAAAGAATAAAGGAGATACCTATGCAAGTAATCAAACGTGATGGTGAAATTGCTGAATTTAATCCAGATAAGATTTACCAAGCTATCTTAAAGGCAGCACAGACTGTCTATGTATTGACAGATGATTTGCGTCAAAACCTTGCACAAGTCACTAAGAAAGTGGTTTTGGATTTGGAAGAAGCCAAGGTGGAACGTGCTACCATCAGCATGATTCAGTCTTTGGTTGAACATCGTTTACTGGGAGCAGGTTACATTACCATCGCAGAACACTATATTTCCTATCGTCTACAACGTGACTTGGAAAGAAGTGGTTATGGAGATCATATCGCAGTTCATTTACATTTTGAACAAATTCGCTAAGAAAAAAGAGTGGGATGAAGCAACTACATCTCACTCTTTCTTAAATCTATTTTTTTGGGCTGTTTGGACAGTTGAAGGGACAAATCGTAGGCGTTGAATATCGCTTATGCGGATAATACGGGTCACATTTTTGGCAAAATTTTTCACGATAATTTGCTGGCGCTGTTGATCGTATTTGATGATGTCACCTGTAAAACTTGTCTCAGACAAGATAAGGTGAACAGCGGTTTGTTTCTGGATAGCCTCTTCAATAGTAGCTGTAAGGGAGTTGCTTTCAGTCTGGTCTGGTTGGTCATGTCCATTTAAAAAGTCATGTATTTTATCTAGAACTTGCTGGAATTTATGTCTCATAGTGGCCTCCCTTCTTTTATATCAATATTATATAAAATTTTCCTAAAATCTACAAGATTTTACGAATAATCAAATGAAAGCTAAAAAAGGAGAAGAAAATGGCAGAATTTACATTTAAAATCGAAGAGCACTTATTGACTCTTTCTGAAAACGAAAAAGGTTGGACCAAGGAAATCAACCGTGTGAGCTTTAATGGTGCTCCTGCAAAGTTTGATATTCGTGCTTGGAGCCCAGATCATACTAAAATGGGCAAAGGGATTACTCTCTCCAATGAAGAATTTCAAACGATGGTGGATGCCTTTAAAGGCAATTAAGTTTTCAAAATGAAAGAAAAGGATATTGAGTCATGACAACTCGATATCCTTTTTTAGTTAGCAAAGTAAGCCTGATTTTTAAGGCGTTGAAGTAATGGACGGCTAATAAAACTAATAGCCAGAAGTTTACCAAGGTCTGGGATGATAAAGGGAAATACCCCCACAATAAGAGCTTTTTCAAATGCCATTCCAGCTAGGAAATGTAAGCTGAGAATCCCGCCGACAAAGACAAGAGCATCACCCAAGAGATTTGCAAGAAAAATCTTGACAACACCACTTTTGCTGTTAGTTAGGGAAGAAGTAAGTCCAGAGTATACAAGATAAAACCAAAGATAGCCTGCAGTAGGGCATACTAAAGCCTGAAAACCAGATCCACCTCCTGCAAATACAGGAAGACCGATATCACCTATAAGAAGATATAGTCCAACAGAAAGTACAGCCTCTCTCGGTCTAAAGACAGTAGCAATCAAGCCG
>CAURHZ010000165.1:0-4268 GCA_963524345.1 uncultured Streptococcus sp. | reverse complement strand
GTTCGCAACAGCCAATCTTCCAAGAATTCTTTACTTGGATAAGGCTTGGAAGTCAGATCAAAATGATCTTTGGGCTCTGGCTCCGCTGGCCAATAAAGACTGTCTCTTGGGACTTCTTGCGGAATGTCACTAGTGAATTCTTTCCAGATCCTGAAGGTCCCACAAGAACCATAAATTCTCCATTTTCAATGCGGAGATTGACATCTTTCAAAATGTCCTTTTCCGTGTAGCGCAGCACTACATTTTTGTATTCAATCATATTTTTCCTCAATAAGTTTTCTGTCTCTAAGAATATCCAATAAGCTACCTGCTGGATGCCCTAGGACTTTTTCGACATCTGTAGAAACCCCAGCTTGTTCCCCAGCTTTAATCGCTGTATAGGTGCTGACCCAGGCATCGTACTCCCAAGTTTGTGCTGGCCATTTTTTCCGTGACTCATAAGCTTCTTCTACTGTTTCATCCACATACACGATGGCGTCACCAGTCTCTTTTGAGAGAAGGGCTACGATTTCTTCCATGGAAAGATCCTCTGGCCCCGTCAAATTCAAGGTTTGATTTTCCCACTCCTTAGGATTTAAAAGAATTTCTTCTGCAACCCTAGATGTGTCCTTACGGGCAACAGCTGACACAAGACCATTGCCTGCCGGACCACGAATCTCTCCATTTTCAAGCGCCATATCAATCAGGAAGTCCAAGTAAAAATTATCTCTCAAAAAAGTGTAGGTGAACCCTAACTCCTTGATATAGGCTTCCGTCTGGGCATGATCTCGAGACAAGGTGAAAGTTGCCTTCTCATCTGCCCCATAAAAGGAGGTATAGACGATATGCTCTACCCCTGCTAGCTTTGCAGCATCTAAAAAGTCCTTGTGTTCCTTGACACGCTCTGGATTTTCCCGAGCAGAAACCATCAACAAGATATCAATACCCTTTAAGGCCTCAACCACCTCTGGTGTATTGGCATACACTATTTTACGAATTTCCGCTGACGCATAGATTTTTGCACGCTCTGGGCTTCGTGCTAGATGAACTGGAGCGATTCCTTTCTTATCTACAAGATTAGCCACATAAGAACCTAATTTCCCTGTTACCCCTGTAATACCAATCATAACTGTTACTTCCTTTCCCTAGATGTCATTCTCTTTAGCTTTTAGATTTGAGATAATCCGCTCTTGATAGGCTTCAAATTCTCGGATTTCTTGATCCGAAAATCCTTGATAGAAAATCTCACCCAGTTCCTTACTAACACGATCCCCAATTTCCTTTTGTGCCCAACCGAGGCCTGTCAAAGAAATATATTTTTTCCTTTTATCCTGCGTGCAAGGTTGAATCGTAACCAAGCCTTGTTCTTCCAATTTCTTAACCATACTGGTCAATGTATTATTAGCTAGACCCGTCGCAAGAGCGATATCTGTCGCAGTAGCGCACCCCAACTCTTGCTTCCACAAAATCGTTAAAATTTTCCCTTGTTCACTTCGGTATTGGGCATCTGGTTCCTTGCTCAAGAGTTTTTGAAAGATACGCCCATTTAACAAGCGTATCTGTAAAGCTTGGTAGCCCCCTTGTATCTTGTCCATTTTGTCTCCTTTTTATTTCTATATCGAAATATCACAGCTATTGTATCACTGTTCGTTACATCTGTCAACTGCTTCGATATGGAACCAATAATTTTATCTAAATTCACCTTAAAAAGCCTTTCTATCCCTTCAAACTAGTTTTTTCTCCCTTTTTCTAGCAAGTGTAACAAATGTTGGACTCGTTTTGCAACGACACCTGATTTTATAATGTGGTAATCTGTTAACGAAATTAAATCATACTAATGGAGAATTTGTTATGCATATACCAGATAATTACCTTAGTCCTGCAAGTTGTGCAGTTTTAGCGGTTGCTGCTGCGCCTGTTATTGTCTTGTCCATCAAAAAAGTCAAGGTCCAATTAAAAGAAAATAAAGAGCTAGCGCCGATGCTTGGGATTGCTGCTTCTTTGTCCTTCTTATTGATGATGTTTAATGTTCCTGTTCCTGGTGGAACGACCGCTCACGCTGTCGGAGGGACCCTTCTTGCCATTCTCATAGGTCCCTATGCGGCCTCTCTAGCGCTGACAGTCGCCTTACTCCTACAGGCCTTCTTATTTGGTGACGGAGGGATTCTCGCTCTTGGGGCCAATATTTTCAACATGGCTATTGTGATGCCTTTTGTTGGCTATGCTATTTATAACTTGTTCCGCAAGCACCATCAGGAAACGCTTGGCGTTATTATCGGTTCTTTTCTTTCGATCAATGTTGCTGCCTTCTTAGCTGGTGTTGAATTGGGCTTGCAACCCCTCATCGCGTCAGAAGCTGGTCAGCCACTCTATAATCCTTATGGATTGAGTATCACGGTTCCTGCCATGTTGGGAGCTCACCTCCTTGTCGCAGGTTGGGTCGAAGCCTTCTTCACCCTTGTGATTTACCGTTTTGTAAAACAAGTTGCTCCTGCAGAGTTGTACACACCAAGTACAGTCAATACAACTTCATTTGTTAAAAAAATTCGCTGGGTACTCCTTGCTTTGATCGTCCTCAGCCCACTTGGACTCCTCGCAGATGGGACGGCTTTTGGTGAATGGTCTGCCGAAGAATTAGGTAGCCTGCTTCACGGTAAAGTCCCAACAGGGATCAAAAATGGATTCTCATTTGAAGCCTTGTTTAGTGATTACACCATTCCTGGAACGAAAATTGCGATCGGCTATATTCTATCAGCCATTACAGCTGTTCTCATTTTCTATATCATCAGTAAAATCATTCGATCAATGAACGGAGAAAAGACTTCTCATGCGTAAACTCCCTGACTGGCTTCATCAAGAGCAAGCGACTCTTGAAGCATCCAAAAGCCATCACTATTTACAAATGAATCTTCAAACATTGCGCCACTTTCTTGGCAAAATGAAACAAACGACGCCCGCATTCAAGGCCAAAACTTCGTCTTGGATGCGGCTCGTTTCCTTTTTAATTCTAGCCATTCTCATTACGACTGCCCACCATCCCATCCAACTGTGGTTGATCGGTATCCTTTTGTTAATGCACATTGCCATGCTTCCTGGAGAGGTCCTACTCCACCTCTTTAAGGTCCTGTTCAAGGTGCTGTTGATTTCAACAATTGTGATATTGCCTAGCATCTTATTTCAAGGATTTCAAAATGGAGGACTCTTTTTGCTACGCGCAGGGATCATTGTCCTCAATATTTCTCTCTTTTTAGCCACTACCACAAGCATCCAACTGGTTGAGGCCCTAAGGCAGCTACATGTCCCCAAGACCTTTGTCCAGACCATTGATATTACGCTGAAATATAGTTATATTTTGGGAAAACACCTTCACCAACAAATTGAGTGCGTCCAACTCCGGACAGTTGGTCAAAAAGTGAACCTCCATCTCTTTGGCTCTCTTCTGGGTCTCTTGTATCTATCAACGAAGAACCATACCAAAGAGGTCTACGAGGCCATGTTGCTGAGAGGCTACGGTATGGATACAAAGCGCAAAGAAGCCTTCCACTGGAAGAAGGAAGACGTCTTTTTCCTATTGGAATTGGCGGTTCTCACGACCTTCACGACCTTACTTGGCTAGAAAGGAAGCCCTATGATTACCATTCAGGATGGAAATTACCACTATACCGAAGAAACTGGTGTCCACGATATTCAACTCCAGATTCAAAAAGGGGAAACCGTGGGCTTGATGGGCCCAAACGGAGCTGGAAAATCGACCCTCTTTAAAATTCTGGTTGGGCTCTTGCCCCTGTCTTCTGGTCAGTACCACTTCAAGGATTGGACCATTGACAAAGACTTCTTGAAAGATCCCCATCGTGCTGGGCAACTCTTCCAGCAGGTTGGACTCATTTTTCAAAACAGCGATACCCAATTGTTCAATACAAGCGTCTATGATGAACTGGCTTTTGGCCCACGTCAACTCGGCTTATCGGCAGTTGAAATCGAACAACGCGTCAATGATACACTCACTCTTTTAGAGATTGAGCACCTGAGAGATCGTATTCCCTACCATCTTTCCGGAGGGGAAAAGAAGCTAGTCGCTATCGCTAGTGTCCTCACCATGAATCCTAGTCTCTTGCTATTTGACGAGCCCTTTAACGGTCTCTCCCCCAAATACCAGAAGCTGATTGTCGCCTTGTTCCAAGAACTCAAAACAGCAGGAAAAACGATTGTTATTTCCTCCCACCATTTCGAGCAAATCGCTCCGATTGTGGAACGGGTTCTGCTCTTTTCTGAAGAGCACACCATTACAG
>CAURHZ010000164.1:0-4293 GCA_963524345.1 uncultured Streptococcus sp. | reverse complement strand
ACTGCCTTTACCTTAGAGGAGCGAAAGGAACTAGGCCTTATTGGTTTACTGCCACCGTATGTTCAAACGATTGAAGAACAAGCGGCGCAAACTTATGCACAAATGCAAACAAAAGCCAATGATTTGGAAAAACGTCTTTTCCTAATGGAAATTTTTAATACCAACAGGACTCTTTTCTATTACCTCTTTTCTCAACATTTGGAAGAATTCAATCCAATTGTATATGATCCAACCATTGCAGATACGATTGAAGGCTATAGTGATCTTTTTGTAGATCCCCAATATGCGGGATATCTTGATATTAATCATCCTGAAAATATTGAAGCTACTTTGAAAAACGTTGCCGGGGGTCGCGAGATTCGTCTCATTGTTGTAACAGATGCAGAAGGAATCCTTGGAATTGGCGACTGGGGAACAAATGGTGTCGATATTTCTGTTGGGAAATTGATGGTCTATACGGGTGCTGCTGGAATCGATCCTTCGATGGTCCTTCCTTTAGTCATTGATGCAGGGACTAACCGTGAAGAACTTCGTAACAATCCTAATTACTTAGGAAATCGTCACGAACGGGTTCGCGGAGATCGTTACTACGACTTCATTGACCAATTTGTTCAAACAGCAGAACGTCTCTTTCCTAAACTCTACCTTCACTGGGAAGACTTCGGCCGCTTGAATGCTGCCAATATTCTTGAAAAATACCGGAAACAAATTCCAACTTTTAATGATGATATTCAAGGTACAGGAATCGTTACCTTAGGTGGTATCTTTGGTTCACTGGATATTAGTGGTGAAAAATTAACAGATCAAGTTTATCTCTGCTATGGTGGTGGTACTGCGGGTGCAGGAATTGCCTCTCGTGTTCTTCGTGAAATGGTAAGTGAAGGTCTTTCTGAAGAAGAAGCCTATAAACGGTTCTTTATGGTTGATAAACAAGGTCTTCTCTTTGATGACATGGATGACTTGACACCAGAGCAAAAACCATTTGCTAAGAAACGTGCTGACTTTAGTAACGCAGATAAGTTGACTGACCTGCTTGAAGTAGTGAAGACTGTGAAGCCAACCATTCTTGTAGGAACTTCAACTCAGCCTAATACCTTCACTAAAGAAATAGTAGAAGCGATGTGTGAAAACACAGAACGTCCAATGATTTTCCCTTTGTCAAATCCAACTAAATTGGCAGAAGCTAGTGCCAAAGATTTGATTGAATGGTCAGATGGCAAAGCTTTTGTCGCAACAGGAATTCCTGCTGATACGGTTTCTTATAAAGGTGTAGACTATGTAATTGGTCAAGCAAACAATGCCCTGATTTACCCAGGTCTTGGTCTAGGTATGCTGGCTTCTGAAGCAAGTCTTTTGACTGATGAAATGATTGGAGCAGCGGCGCATTCATTGAGTGGTATTGTCAATCCAGGCCAATCAGGAGCTCCTGTCTTGCCACCATTCAAGTATGTAGCAGATGTTTCTATTAAAGTAGCAGAAGCAGTCGCTAAAAAAGCACAAGAGCAAGGTCTTTCACGCGCTAAGGAAACAGATATGGCCAAAGCAGTTCGTGATTTGAAGTGGTATCCAGAGTATAAATAATTCATTTCTGCTGCCTATCCTCGGGATACTTAGCTTATTTTGGATATGTTAGCAATCTACAGAGTTGATAACCGAAAAGTAAAGAGATTGTCGTATTGACTATTGGTTTTAAACAGTATAAAATAACTGTCGATTTTTTGTCCGACTGCCAAGAGTCAGTTTAATATTATACTAAAATCAAAACGCATTATATAATAGTGATATGAAATCAACCAAAGAAGAAATACAAGCCATCAAAACACTTTTAAAAGACTCTAGTGCAACTAAATACCATAAAAGTCTTCAAATCGTTCTATTTTGTCTAATGGGCAAATTTTTGAAATTATCCTAAAAGAATTGGAAGAATTATGAAAGAATTTTCGAAAAATTTTAAAAAATTCTGAAATATTCTTGACAGGTGATGAAAAAGGTGGTAAGATAAGAAACATCAAAAAAGAAAGCAGAAAAAGAAATGAATAAGAAACAAGCTGTAACGATGAATCAAAACTTTTACTTTAGCTACTTTAGATAGTGTTTGTAGACATGTCACCATGGATGCAAACAGTTCAAGCAATTTGTTTGTATCTATGTGGCTAAGATTTTTGATTGTGGTCCATATAGATGAATATCTAAATGGACTAGCTAAGTTGTAACTTGTTAGATTATTTCAAGCATCCGTTTAGATAGTATCTAGGCGGTTTTTTGTTTTATCTTTTCTGAGAAGGAGTTTCATTATGAAAGTTGTTCGAAAATTACTAGCCCCTCTCTTGGTAGTGGGTATCCTCTTGACCTCTCTGATCAGTTTGCATCAGTTGAAGGCAGATAAGAAAAAAGATGTTTTTCGTATCGGTATTTCGCAATTTATTACTCATCAATCTTTGGACGCTACTAGAGAAGGTTTTGTGGATGAGTTGGCTAAGCAAGGCTATGTTGAGGGGAAAAATATCGAGATTGATTTGCAAAATGCACAGGGAGAACAACGAAACCTAAAAACGATTTCCCAGCAACTAGCAGAATCTAGTGATGTCGTTCTAGCCATCGCAACGCCTTCTGCTCAGAGTTTGGCCAATACAACACAAACGACACCGGTTATCTTTTCAGCGGTAACAGATCCTGTCAGCGCCAAGTTGGTTGAGTCAAGAGAGCATCCTGGGGGCAATGTAACTGGGACAAGTGACCAGTCATCAGATGCCATTTCAACCCAAATCAATTTGATAAAGAAAGTTCTACCAAAGGCTAAAACGATTGGAATCCTCTATACTCAGAGCGAGCCAAACTCAGTTGTCCAAAAGGATGAAGCTAAGCGCCTTCTGGAAGAAAAAGGCTTTACCGTTGTTGAAAAAACAATCTTGGACAGTAACAACGTCAAGGCGGCAGCAGAAAGCTTGATGGCAGAGGTAGATATGGTTTTTGTACCAACAGATAATATCATTTCATCAACCATGGAAACAGTCAAGCAGGTTTCTATTAAACACAAGGTTCCAGTATTCGGTGGTTCAACAGAAATGATTGCTGTGGGTGGCTTGTATAATTACGGAACTAATTATGAAGAATTGGGAAGACAGACAGCTCGCATGCTGATTCGTGTTTTAAAAGGTGAGAATCCAGAAAATATAGCAGTTGAGTTGCCTGAAAAACTGGAATTGCATACCAATCAAGAAATGGCAGATGCACTAGGAATTGATATTAGTAAGTTAGAAGGCAAGGAATAAGGAGGTTTAAGATGAATTTTGTGTTATCTAGTTTATCAGAAGGTTTGTTGTGGTCGATTATGGCGATTGGGGTCTACTTGACTTTCCGTATTTTGGATATTGCGGATATGACTGCTGAAGGCGCCTTTCCACTGGGGGCGGCTGTCGTCGTATCTCAGATACAGGCAGGGACAAATCCTTGGATTGCGACCGTACTTGCTTTGCTGGCAGGTATGGTAGCAGGTCTAGTATCAGGAATGCTCCATACCAAGATGAAAATTCCAGCTCTCTTGACAGGGATTGTGACCTTGACAGGGCTTTATTCAATCAATATTAAAATCATGGGAAGTGTGCCCAATCTTTCCTTGGGAGATTCTTCAACTGTCTTTAAACAGTTGGCTAGCTTGGGTCTGACAAATGAAGGAGCTGTTTTCTCACTTAGTTTGGCCTGTCTATTACTTGTTTGTCTAGTCTTAACTCTTTTGATGAAAACGGAGATTGGCTTGGTCTTGCGTTCGACTGGGGACAATATTCCGATGAGTGAGGCAAATGGGGTCAATGTAGACACCATGAAGATTGTTGGTTACATGATTTCAAATGGCTTGATTGCCCTATGTGGTTCCTTGTTTGCCCAAAATGATGGATTTTCGGATGTAACTTCTGGGACAGGAACTATCGTTGTTGGTTTGAGTGCAGTGATTATTGCGGAAGTCTTGATACACGACTTGACCATTGGAGGTCGCTTGTTATCTATCGGAATCGGTGCTATTGTATACCGTTTGATTATTTTAAATATCTATGAAATTCCAAATCTAGATCAAAACTTAGTTCGTCTCTTTAATGCAATCTTGCTCGCCTTAGTTTTATTTGCACCAGAATTGCAAAAGAGATTAAAGATTCGTGGTCTGAAATTGAGAAATGAATAGGAGGAGAAAGTTATGGCAAGTTTGTTAACACTTGAAAATATTCACAAAACATTTGAAGCAGGGACGGTCAATGAGAACCATGTCCTCAAAGGATTAGATTTAGAAGTTGAAGAGGG
>CAURHZ010000163.1:0-4295 GCA_963524345.1 uncultured Streptococcus sp. | reverse complement strand
TTTGCGCAAATAGCGCCACGGCGAAGAGTATCGTCTTTGGTTCGCTTCGCTCACTCTTGCAAAGTCAAACATATTTTATCTTTCTTTCATAGTTTAGTGTCGTTTCGGACAAGTTTTTTTAGGTTCTATTGCCTAGTTGTAAACAACTACCATGGCTGGGCGTAGGATGCGGTCATGGAGTTTGTAGCCTTTTTGGAAGACTTGGGCGATAGTGTCTGCTGGGTGTTCATCGTCTGCTGGGAGAGTTTGGATGGCCATATGATAGTTATGGTCAAATTCACCTTCAGCTGCGATTTCTTCGATTCCTTCTTCTTTCAAAGCGTGAATCAAGCTTTCTTGCACCATTTCCAAGCCCTTCTTCACATCATCTGTCAACCCTTCGACGGCAAGGGCACGTTCGAGGTTGTCGAGTGATGGCAAGATTGCTTTCGCCAAATCTTGGCTGCGATAGCGTTGCAAGAGTTGGCGCTCTTCGTTGGCACGGCGCTGAATGTTTTGCATTTCTGCATGAGCGCGAAGGTATTTATTTTCGAACTCATCTGCACGTTCATTTGCCAAGTCCAATTCAGACTTCTCAGGAGTTGTTTCTTCTACCGTTTCCACAACTTCCTCTTCTTGGACTTCTTCTACTTCTTCATTTTTTATATCTTGGGCCATTTTCGCCTCCTTTAATGATTTCAATCTTAATGTACTTCGTAATGATTACTGCTGAGGTAGCGGTAAAAATCTGTCAACTTCATGGTCAAAACACGGTTGACCACATTGACTTGGTTAATTAGTTGCTGATAATCCAGATTGACGGGGCCGATAATGGCTAGAATTCCAACTCCCCTATAAGGAATGAGGAACTTACTACTAATCACCGCTAGGTCTGCTAAACAAGATTCTTGACTGTCTGCAACACGGACGTTTTGCATCTGATCTTCACGCAACCCCTCACGAATCTCCAGAGCCACCTTTTGCGGTTGGTCAAAGAACTGATAAGCTGCCAGATTGGCAAAATTCAAGAGATTGACCTTCCCCGCCACCACAATGTTTTCGTTGAACATTTCCTTAAAAATGTGTTCAAAGAGATCAATGACATTATCCGTTGTTGTAAAGTAACGCTGGATAATCTGCGGAATCTCCGTCCGAATCTTGTAGTGAATATCTAGAACGGTGTGCCCGAGGAAACGTTCCTGAATGATGCTCTTCAGTTTCAGCAAATCCTCCTGCAAAAAGTTCCTTGGAATCAGAAACTGACTGGTAACCGTTCGAGACTCGTCTAGGGTGAATACTGCCAAGGCTGTATGTTGCCCCAAAACAACAATATCAAAGGCTGTCAAACGTTGCCTGCTCGGCTCAACATCCAGTGCTACTACCGTACAGCCGCTCAAGTCTGTCAGCAGGTTAGCAGCTTCTTGCAGAATATCCTCTAGCTTGAAGAATTCCTGATCAAAGGCTTTGACAATCTCATATACCTCATTTTCAGCTAGTCGATCAAAGTCCAGTGAGTGTTTCACATAGTACTGAAAACCAGCAACACTTGGCATCCGACCACTTGAAGTATGAGCCTTCTCAAGCAAACCTTGCTTTTCTAGAGCCGCCATGTCATTACGAATGGTTGCACTGCTAGAGTTAATAGACTCTTGCAAGGCTTTGGATCCGACAGGTTCGTGCGTTTTGGTAAAGATGTCAATAATCAGATTTAAAATATCCTGCTGACGCTCTGTAACCACCTCATCACTCCTCTCTGTCTGATCGATTAGCACTCGATACATTCAAGTGCTAACTTATGATTCTATTATACACCCTTAGAAGAGAATGTCAAGATAAAAACTCAAAAAATTAGCACTCTTTTGCCAAGAGTGCTAAAAATCAGTCTAAAGACCTAGAACCCTACCTTCCATCTACTTGGTATTTCCTTTTAAGTCTGAAAAAAACATGGATTAGATAAGAAATCATAAAGGAATATAGAGCAAAAATGACAAAGAAAGATTGCGACAGTTCCTCTCTAAACGAACTCATACAAACAACAAGACCACCTGAGAAAGCAACTGTACATGAACGAAGTCTATTTCGCATAACTTCCCATCTAAGACCCTTACTCACATAGACTTGATCCTCCGGAAGTAAATCAGAAGACGATTTACGAAGAATCGAACAAGAACCTGCTCCTATCAATTCCCAACCTCTATTTCTAAAATCTTGCAGTTCATGCTTATATTTTTTAAGAAATCTAGAATCATAGATACAGTAGATGACATCGTCTGGTTGACATTGGTCAAAATAGAACAAACCAAAACGACTCGTTCTATACCTCCAACCTTTCAAATGCATCTCATGTAAATATTCTTCTTCCTTGTCCAAATCAACAATGGTGAAAATCCGAAATTGCTTTTTATTTATCATGACTTCCCCTCCAATTTTGAGCATACCTACCCTATCATAAATCTGATAATTCCTTCTTTTTATGCCATAACTTCCAGCTAATATAGGCAACTATTAACAAAAGGATTAAAGACAAGAAAATATCTAGCCCGACCGCAAATAAACTCCATAGACCATACGCATTACTTTTATTGAGCAACTTAAGTAAGAATGGTATATGTATGGCTAGCAAAAGTAAAACAGGTACTAATCGCAGTCTTAAAATGCGATTAACCATAGCTAACTTCCCGGCCGCGTCATTATAAATTTCAAACTCTGCATCCGATTCAATTTCAGAATGTACTTTTCTAAAATAGGAAAAACTATTAAAGTCTGTAATATGCTCCCAGCCACAGTCTTTAAACAGTTGTAAATAGGAGGCTCTCTCTGATTTTTCCATTGGGTAAAAATCCAACTGATAAGACACTTGCTCAGGGTGACACTTTTCAAAGGTATACTTAACTGCAAACAATAAGATAGAATAGCTTACTTTTCTAAGTTTCCAGCCCTTAGCATGCATTTCTCTAAAGTATAGAGCCTCCCTCTCATAATCCGCAATTGTAAAAATTCGATAAACAATTTTCTTTTCCATCATCCTTCCTCCCGACTGTTTCTATAGAGCCGTTCAATACGCTTCAATTCAATATCTAAGACTTTGCGTCCCAAGTCTGTAATCTGATAGATTTTCCGTTTTTCCTCTTCGCGGACAAAGGAAATCAAACCATCCTTTTCCATCTTTGACAAGGTTCCATACATAGTTCCAGGACTAATCGAAACTTGCAAATCTGTCATCTCCTTGACCTTTTGCGTAATACTGTACCCATGACCTTCCTTTTGCAGACAGAACAAGATATAAAAACCCGTTTCCGTCATCGGAAGATAAACTCGACGAATCTTATCCGTTAATTCCATTTATAACCACCTCCTATTCAGTTCGATATATCGCACCTCGTTATATAAAATATATCACATCTCGATATAAAACACAAGAAAAAAGACCACCCTCAGGCAATCTTTCTTCTATATTAGTATTAGTAAAGGTCTAAATAGTTATCAATTTCCCATTGTGAAACGAAGGTTGCATAACTTGCCCATTCGATTCGTTTGGCTTCAAGGAAACTAGTATAGATATGTTCTCCAAGAGCCGCTCTGACAACTTCATCTTCTGTCAAAGCTTTCAAAGCGTTGTGAAGGGTTGATGGAAGGTCTGTAATACCAGCTTCCTTGCGCTCTTCTGCTGTCATGATGTAGATATTTTCTTCGATAGGAGCTGGTGCTTCGATTTTATTTTCAATACCATGCAAACCAACTTCCAAAAGAACTGCCATAGCGATGTACGGATTAGCCATTGGATCCACTGAACGCAACTCAAGACGAGTCCCCATACCACGTGAAGCAGGCACGCGCACAAGTGGCGAACGGTTACGACCAGCCCAAGCAATGTAAACCGGCGCTTCATAACCTGGAACCAAACGTTTGTATGAGTTAACCGTTGGGTTCATGATGGCAGTATAGTTGTAGGCATGTTTGATCAAACCACCAAGGAAATGGTAGGCCGTTTCTGACAACTGCATTCCTTTTGGATCATTTGGATCAAAGAAAGCATTGTTTCCTTCTGCATCAAACAAGGACATATTACAGTGCATACCTGATCCGGCAATACCAAATTTTGGTTTCGCCATAAAGGTTGCGTAAAGACCGTGTTTGCGAGCAATGGTTTTAACAACGAGTTTAAAGATTTGAATCTTATCACAAGCACGGAGGACTTCATCATACTTAAAGTCAATCTCATGTTGTCCAACCGCAACCTCGTGGTGACTCGCTTCTACTTCAAATCCCATTTTGGTCAAGACATTCACAATCTCACGACGTGTATTGTCCGCAAG
>CAURHZ010000162.1:0-4300 GCA_963524345.1 uncultured Streptococcus sp. | reverse complement strand
GTTTTAGGAAGAACCACACCTGCAACAACACCATTTCCTAGAAGAATCAGGATTAAAGTCCCTAAAAATTCTCCAAATAATTCATTCATCATCTTTCTGTCTCCATTAAAAAGAAGGGGCGGGCGGCAAGGAATGCTGCCCTCCACCTCTTTTATTTTTTCTTAATTTTTTAATTCTGCTAAATCGTTGTTAGCAAGAGCCGCTTCGACATCCGCACGGTAGCCTGCTTTTTCTTCTTCTGACCAATCATAGAATCGTCCCATTTCATTCAAAACTGGTTCAACGATGCTATCCAAACTATCACGCATAAAGAGCATGTGGTTGGTACGACGAAGAAGGAAGTCAACCGGGCTAAGAGCCAACTCGTTGCGCATTGCATAGTGAAGTGACAATGTATCTGCCAAGCTGAGTCCTGGTGCTTGTTCCAAGCTATGAGCAAGGGCAAAGACCTTCGGTGCATTTGAACCATAGAGATTTGCTAAGTAATGAGCTTCCTTGCTATCCAAACCACGTGACACTCCAAGTTGCGCAAAGGCTTCGATTTCTGAGTCTACATTTGCTGGGTTCAATTCTCCACCTGAAACAGGGTAAGTCTTAGAGTTGATCAGTTTAAAGCTGCGGTCAAATTCTCCTTTGAGGATGTCAACCACGCGCTCCATAGCTCCTTCAGCCATCTTACGGTAGTCTGTGATTTTACCACCAGCAAGGGTCAACAGGCCATTGTCATCACGGTCCAAGCTCGAACCACGAGAAACTGCAGATGGGTCCAAATGTTTCTCAGATGTGCTGCTTTCAAGCTTGCTAACAGCAGATTCAACATCTTCACGCGTTTTTTCCTTAGAGAGATAAGATTCAACAGTCGCAATCAAGTTGTTAAAGCTTTCATCACTGATGGTTCCGTTATTTCCTCCATTGTAGTCAGAAGCGCTATTGCCTGCGATCAATGGACGAAGACCTGCCCAGCTACTTTCAATGTCAGCAACTGTAATATTCGCTTCTGGGAAGCGGTTGTTGACAATACCAAGTAGATAATCTACATCTTCCTGAGTCACTTTTGGATGTTCCAAATCACCTGTGTAGTCTGTATCCGTTGTACCAAAGTAAGTCTTGTTTTCACGCGGGAGAACAAAGACCATACGACCATCTCCCAAACCAGTGTCAAAGTAAACTGGCTGCGAAACCTTGATCTTGCTTGAGTCCACTACCAAGTGAACTCCCTTAGTTGGACGCATTTGTGAGAATTGCGTTCCTTTATTAGACAAATTGCGCACCTTGTCGCTCCAAGGACCTGTTGTGTTAATCACCAGACGGGCCTTGATTTCAAAGACTTGGTCTGTCAAGAGATCACGAGCTACCACACCTGTAATCTTGCCACTTTCGTCAAAGAGGAAGCCTTCTGCCTTCACGTGGTTAGCAATGAGGGCACCGTCTTGGTTGGCACGTTTGATATTTTCAATCACGAGACGCGCATCGTTGTTACGGAAGTCAAGGTAAACCCCACCTCCTACCAAACCTTCTTTCTTCAAGTTTGGCTGGCGTTCCAAAACTTCTTCCTTGCTCAAAACCTTGTTAGCAGCTGGTGTGTTGTTAACTCCTGCCAAGAGGTCGTAAAGATCCATAGCTACTTTCAGACGGAAGAGGCTAAAGGTCGCTCCATCTTCATCGTAAACTGGCAAGAGCATTGGGTCTGGTTTCGGAATGTGTGGAGCGATTTGTTGAACTACAGCACGTTCTGAAACTGTATCTGATACCACTTCTACGTCGAATTGTTTGAGGTAACGAAGACCGCCGTGAACCAATTTTGTTGAACGGCTGGATGTTCCTTCTGCAAAGTCTTGCATTTCAATCAAACCAGTATCTAGACCACTAGCTGCCGCCTGCAAGGCTACACCAGCACCAGTGATTCCTCCACCGATAATCAAGAGGTCCAAGGTACGTTCCTGCATTTTTTGAATTGATAATTCACGTGTTTTCTTTGAAAATTCCATATTTACACACTTTCTAACTGAGTCGCTTTATTCTTCCAGTATTAGTCGTCTACTTCCGCAAAGACTTGGGTTGCTTTCACAGCCTTCTTCCAGCCCTTGTAGAGTTGTTCCTTGCGCGATTCGTTCATAGATGGTTCAAAGAGTTCTCCTGTCTCGTTCAAGAGTTTCAACTCATCCAAATCCTTCCAGTAGCCCACTGACAAACCTGCTAGGAAGGTTGCCCCTAGAGCTGTTGTTTCCAAGTTTTTGGCGCGTGCGATATCGATTCCCAAAATATCAGCTTGGAACTGCATGAGGAAGTTATTCATGGCTGCACCACCATCTACCTTCAAGACTTGGATAGCTGTCTGCGCATCCACTTGCATGGTATCGATGATATCACGGACTTGATAAGCGATAGATTGCAAGGTTGCCTTGATAAAGTCTTCTTTACTTGTTCCACGAGTCAAACCAAAGACAGAACCACGAGCGTTTTGGTTCCAGTATGGAGCACCTAGACCTGTAAAGGCTGGAACGACATAAACTTCATCGTTGTTGTGAGAATCACGAGCGTATTTTTCAGATTCTGGTGAATTCTCAACCATGCGAAGACCGTCACGAAGCCACTGAATGGCACTTCCTGCGATGAAGATAGAACCTTCCAAGGCATAGTAAACCTTGCCGTTAATTCCATAACCAATGGTTGTCAAGAGGTTATTTTCAGACAACTGCATCTCTTCACCAGTATTCATGATGATGAAAGAACCTGTTCCATAAGTATTCTTAACCATACCAGGTTCAAAGGCCAACTGCCCAAAGAGGGCTGCCTGTTGGTCCCCAGCCATACCTGAGATTGGCACTTCTCCACCGTAGAAATGGAATGGGGCTGTCTTACCGTAGATTTCAGAGTTAGAACGAACCTCAGGCAACATTGCTTTAGGAATATTGAGGATTTCTAAAATCTCATCATCCCATTTGAGTTCTTTAATGTTATAAAGCATGGTACGAGCTGCATTTGAGTAGTCAGTCACGTGAGCCGCACCGTCAGTCAATTTCCAAACCAACCAAGTATCGATAGTACCAAAGAGCAATTCCCCTTTTTCTGCTCGCTCTTGAGCGCCTTCTACATGATCCAAAATCCAACGAACCTTAGTCGCTGAGAAGTAAGCATCGATGATCAAACCAGTCTTTTCATGGAATTTTTCCACATAACCTTGGTTTTTTAGTTGCTCAGCCAAAGGGGCTGTTTGGCGAGACTGCCAAACGATAGCGTTGTAGATAGGGAGCCCTGTTTTCTTATCCCAGACAACAGTTGTTTCACGTTGGTTGGTAATTCCGATTGCTTCGATTTGACTTGGCTTGACACCACTTTCGATGAAAGCACCCGCAATAACTGACTGGACTGAGTTCCAAATTTCATTGGCATTGTGCTCTACCCAACCTGCCTGAGGGAAAATCTGGGTAAACTCTTTTTGACTCGAGCTAACCTTTTCCCCTTTTTTGTTGAAAATAATGGCACGAGAGCTTGTAGTTCCCTGGTCAATGGCCATGATGTATTTTTCTTGTGACATGTGCTGTCCTCCTGATAATGATCTTGAGGATATTTCCTCTTTACACTTACTAGTATACAAAATAAAGCGCTTTCTTGTTTATCAACTTTTTTTAATTTTTAAAAAAATGTGAGTAGATTGTGTGAATTTCACAAAAAAGACCTGGAAGAACCAAGCCTTTTAAGTGAATAATAACTGACGAATCCCTGCCAAATCTTCCATATCCAAGTCGTTTTTTAAATAATAAACTGGGGTCTGTTCCTTCTTATGAATCGGGTTATTGGTAACCAGCAAATCATAATGCCGAGTACAATCATAGGCTTCAATGGTAATAAAACGATTGTATTCCAAATACCGTTTCAAAATGGCTGCCATCCTTGAAAAGACAAGAAAACCAGATGTCAAATCCAAACCAATCCGCATATGCTGACCACCATTTTCAGCCATATATTCGATTAACTGGAGCCATTCCCAGAGAATTTTCTTATCCAAATCCGTCCCCTGATGAAAGGCAGGTAGAGCATGAAAAATCTCTTCTGCTGTCTCTTTAAAATCATGTTCCATCAGTAAATATGGATGACGATTCTCTAACTTGTACTTGTAGCGATCCTGTAAAATATAGCCCTTATAAAGATAGACTTGAGCACAAAGCTGACTGAGTTCATAGGTAACATGGTCCTCTGTATAACCGCCCAGCAAATCCTCCTTCTTCATTTCTTGAATCAATTGCGTCAGCAAATCTGCCAACTGCCCTCCAAAACCAAGGATATACTCCATGGTATG
>CAURHZ010000161.1:0-4329 GCA_963524345.1 uncultured Streptococcus sp. | reverse complement strand
CAGCTTTAGAAAATGGTTTCTCTCAAGCAACTCGTAACTCGAGTCAGGATGCCTTGAATGTTGTAGCAGCTAAGCTACCAACTTTCCTAGGTGGATCAGCTGACCTTGCTCACTCAAACATGACTTACATCAAGAGTGACGGACTTCAAGACGATGCCAATCGCTTGAACCGCAACATTCAGTTTGGTGTTCGTGAATTTGCAATGGGAACGATCTTGAACGGGATGGCCCTTCACGGTGGACTTCGTGTATACGGTGGTACTTTCTTCGTCTTCTCTGACTATGTGAAAGCAGCTGTCCGCTTGTCAGCCTTGCAAGGACTTCCTGTGACTTATGTCTTTACCCACGATTCTATTGCAGTTGGGGAAGACGGTCCAACTCATGAACCAGTTGAACACTTAGCCGGCCTTCGTGCCATGCCAAATCTGAATGTTTTCCGTCCAGCAGATGCGCGTGAAACTCAAGCAGCTTGGTACCTTGCAGTGACAAGTGAGAAAACACCAACCGCCCTTGTCTTGACCCGTCAAAACTTGACTGTTGAAGAGGGAACAGACTTCGACAAGGTTGCTAAAGGTGCTTATGTTGTCTATGAAAATGCAGCTGACTTTGATATCATCTTGATTGCAACAGGTTCAGAGGTTAATCTTGCTGTCTCAGCTGCCAAAGAATTGGCTAGTCAAGGCGCAAAAGTCCGCGTAGTCAGCATGCCATCCACAGATGTCTTTGATAAACAAGATGCAGCTTACAAGGAAGAAATTCTTCCAAATGCAGTTCGCCGTCGTGTTGCAGTCGAAATGGGTGCAACTCAAAACTGGTACAAATATGTTGGTCTAGATGGTGCTGTTCTAGGTATTGATACCTTCGGAGCCTCTGCCCCAGCACCAAAAGTATTGGCAGAATATGGCTTTACTGTCGAAAATCTTGTAAAAGTCGTTCAAAACTTGAAATAATTCTAAAAATCAGGGCGCAAGCTCTGGTTTTTTCTTACTAGAAAAGCAAGGTACAATCTTGTAAAAGTAGCTGAAATTTGATATAGTAGTCCTATGTAAAAGACAAAGGAGAATATAATGGAATCACAATATACATTTTTAATCATTCTTGTGGCTATGGTGGGCTTGATGTTCTTTACGCAACGCTCTCAAAAGAAACAAGCACAAAAACGTATGGAAAGCTTGAATAAATTACAAAAAGGCTATGAAGTTATTACAATCGGTGGACTTTATGGAACAGTCGATGAAGTAGATACAGAAAAGAAAACAATTGTTCTTGATGTAGATGGGGTTTACTTGACTTTTGAACTAGCTGCTATCAAGACCGTATTACCACTTAAAGAAACAGCTTCACTCGAAGGTGCAATTGAAAAATAAGACGGGATCACGAACTCCCGTTTTTCTATAAAAGAAAGGAATGGGATGAAAAAACTAGTTTTTGTCTGTCTGGGAAATATTTGCCGTAGTCCTATGGCCGAGTTTGTTATGAAATCAATGACAGATAATTATGAAATCCAAAGTCGAGCGACGTCCTCCTGGGAACATGGCAATCCGATTCATCAGGGCACTCAGGGAATTTTTCAACAGTATGAGATTCCTTATGACAAGAGCAAGACATCTCTTCAGATTACTAAGGAAGATTTTGAAGACTTTGATTATGTTATCGGAATGGACGCTTCAAATGTTTCTGACTTACGTCAGATGTGTCCAGAAGGCTTGCAAGATAAGATTTACTCATTCGCATCTGAAAGTGTTCCAGATCCTTGGCATACAGGGGATTTTGAGGAAACTTATCAGCGTGTTCGGGAGGGTTGTCAAGCATGGTTAGAACGTTTAGAGAAGGAGAGTGAAGATGGAAAATCTTAAGAATTTTTACGAAAAGTATCGTGTCTATCTGACTCGTCCACGTTTAGAGCTTTTGGCAGTAGTTACGATTGTTTTTTGTGCTGTGCTCGTCTTTTTTCTAAATATTCCCGGAAAAGGTGTTCTAAAGCTTGATAATGGAACTATTGTTTACGATGGCAGTCTTGTCCGTGGTAAAATGAATGGACAAGGTACCATTACTTTCCAAAATGGAGACCAATATACAGGTGGTTTCAACAATGGAGCCTTCAACGGAAAAGGTACCTTTCAATCCAAAGAAGGCTGGACCTACGAAGGTGATTTTGTAAATGGTCAGGCTGAAGGAAAAGGAAAACTAACAACAGAACAAGAAGTCGTTTATGAAGGGACTTTTAAACAAGGCGTTTTTCAACAAAAATAAAGCCTCCTTATCAAAGGAGGTATTGTTAGAATACCTAAGTAAGCGCTTACCTGCAAATCCTTTTTCTTCCAAGTCTCTCTTCCAAGCAAGTTTGTGAAATAAAAAATATTTGAAATTGTTTTCACAAACTTTGAAGAAAAAACCTGACAAGGAAGGAAAATGAGGAATATTTCACAAGGTTTAAAAAATTCTTTGTGAAATATTTATGAAACTGTTTACAAAATCGAAATAATGCGTTATAATAAAATTGTGAAAAAATTAACAAAGGATATCGATCCTTGAAAGCTATGGAGGAAAATATGGCTGATAAAAAAACTGTGACACCAGAAGAAAAGAAACTCGCTGCTGAAAAGCATGTCGATGGCTTGGTGCAAAAAGCTTTAGTTGCTCTTGAGGAAATGCGTAAACTCGACCAAGAACAGGTCGACTACATCGTAGCTAAAGCGTCAGTGGCAGCTTTGGATGCCCATGGAGAATTGGCTCTACATGCCTATGAAGAAACAGGACGTGGGGTATTTGAAGATAAAGCAACTAAGAACTTGTTTGCTTGTGAACACGTAGTAAACAACATGCGCCACACTAAGACGGTTGGCGTTATCGAAGAAGACGATGTAACAGGTTTGACTCTTATCGCTGAACCAGTTGGTGTTGTTTGTGGTATCACTCCAACAACAAACCCAACATCAACAGCGATCTTTAAGGCATTGATTTCATTGAAAACACGTAATCCAATCGTCTTTGCCTTCCACCCATCAGCTCAAGAATCATCAGCTCACGCAGCTCAAATTGTTCGTGATGCTGCGATTAAAGCAGGAGCTCCTGAAAACTGTGTACAGTGGATCACTCAACCATCTATGGAAGCAACTAGTGCCCTTATGAACCACGAAGGTATTGCAACAATCCTTGCAACAGGTGGTAATGCCATGGTTAAAGCGGCGTACTCTTGTGGTAAACCAGCTCTTGGGGTAGGTGCCGGGAACGTTCCAGCTTATGTTGAAAAATCAGCTAACATTCGCCAAGCTGCACACGATATCGTCATGTCTAAATCATTTGATAATGGTATGGTCTGTGCCTCAGAGCAAGCGGTTATCATTGATAAAGAAATTTACGATGAATTTGTAGCAGAGTTCAAATCTTATCACACTTACTTTGTAAACAAAAAAGAAAAAGCACTTCTTGAAGAATTCTGCTTCGGCGTGAAAGCAAACAGCAAAAACTGTGCTGGTGCAAAATTGAACGCTGACATCGTTGGTAAACCAGCAACTTGGATTGCAGAGCAAGCAGGATTTACAGTTCCAGAAGGAACAAACATTCTTGCTGCAGAATGTAAAGAAGTTGGTGAAAACGAGCCATTGACTCGTGAAAAATTGTCACCAGTTATCGCAGTTTTGAAATCTGAAAGCCGTGAAGATGGTATTTCCAAAGCTCGTCAAATGGTTGAATTTAACGGTCTTGGACACTCAGCAGCCATCCACACAGCTGATGAAGAATTGACTAAAGAATTTGGTAAAGCTGTTAAAGCTATTCGTGTTATCTGTAACTCACCTTCTACTTTCGGTGGTATCGGGGACGTTTACAATGCCTTCTTGCCATCATTGACACTCGGATGTGGTTCTTACGGACGCAACTCAGTTGGGGATAACGTTAGTGCCATTAACCTTTTGAATATCAAAAAAGTCGGAAGACGGAGAAATAACATGCAATGGATGAAACTTCCTTCAAAAACATACTTTGAACGTGATTCAATTCAATACCTTCAAAAATGTCGTGACGTTGAGCGTGTCATGATCGTTACTGACCATGCCATGGTAGAGCTTGGTTTCCTTGATCGTATCATCGAACAACTTGATCTTCGTCGCAATAAGGTTGTTTACCAAATTTTTGCTGATGTAGAACCAGATCCAGATATCACAACTGTAAACCGTGGTACTGAGATTATGCGTGCCTTCAAACCAGATACAATCATCGCTCTCGGCGGTGGATCTCCAATGGATGCTGCTAAAGTAATGTGGCTCTTCTACGAACAACCAGAAGTGGACTTCCGTGACCTTGTACAAAAATTCATGGATATCCGTA
>CAURHZ010000160.1:0-4376 GCA_963524345.1 uncultured Streptococcus sp. | reverse complement strand
CCAAACCAGAAGTCGTCCAAAAAGAACGCGACAAACAAGCCGACTACCAAGCGAAGTACGACGCGACAGTCGCACGTATTGATGAGATGAAGAAACTCGTTAAATAAACACAGAAACACGGCGGTATGCCGTGTTTTTTACTTTAATTTGTGATAAAATTGTAATAATAAATTTTAATGACTGAAAGAGAATTCATGAGATACATAGACTTATTTGCAGGTTCCGGTGGCTTGTCCTTAGGGCTTTATAACGCTGGGTTGCATGGAATATTTGCAGTTGAAAGAAATAAAGATGCTTTTAGTACCTTAAAATATAATTTAATTGAAAGAAAAAATCATTTTTCATGGCCGAATTGGCTTGAAATGAAAAATTGGGATATAAATGAACTTCTAGAAGTTCATAGTAAGGAACTTGCTGGATTAAACGGTTCCGTTGATCTAGTTGTAGGTGGTCCACCATGTCAAGGATTTTCTATGGCAGGAAAGAGAAAAAATGATGATATCAGAAATCAATTAATGCATTCGTATATTGAGTTTATCAAATTAGTTCAACCTACTTTGTTATTTTTTGAAAATGTTCAAGGATTTACTGTAGGGTTTAAGGATCATAAAGATAAACAAAAATATTCTGATATTCTTGTTTCGGAGTTGCATGAATTAGGATATAACTTAGACTATAAAATTGTAACTATGTCAGAATACGGTGTTCCTCAAAATAGGAAACGATTCATTCTATTTGCATCAAAAAATAAAACCTATGAAGTTTTTTTTGACGAATTATTAAAAAATAAAGATTATTTTTTGAGGGATAAAGGACTAAAAATACCAATTACAATTTCTCAAGCTATTAATGATTTGAAAAAAAGTCATGGAGAAGTCGATAGTAAAGACACTAAGGCATTTAAAAATGGGAAGTATGGTCGAGCAACTTCAGCATATCAAAAATTAATGAGAAATAACATTGAACGAGGCGATTTCCCCGATAGTCATCGATTCGCGAAACATAAAAGTGAAACAATAGATTTATTTAAACGTTTAATGACTGCTTCCGAAAAAAGTATACGAATTACACCATCTATGAATCTGGTTGAAGGTTTAAAGAAGCGTGGAGTAACTCCTTTAAAGAAAAATTCGATTTGTAATACGCTTACTTCTATTCCGGATGATTATATACATTATGATGAACCTAGAATCATGACCGTTAGAGAACATGCAAGAATACAAAGTTTTCCAGACGATTATGAATTCAAAGGACCATATACTACAGGGGGTGAACGACGAAAAATGGATGTTCCTCGATATACTCAAGTCGCTAATGCTGTTCCTCCTTTGTTTGCGGAACAAGTTGGAGAAGTTCTTTTGAAAATCTCTGAATAAGGAGTTAAGATGGAAGAAAAATTACACTTTAAAGTAAGTTCAGGTTTAAAGGATATAATTGGCAAAGACCTGATTACAAATGAATTAGTAGCTATCTTTGAGTTAGTAAAAAATGGTTACGATGCTGATGCAACAGAAATTAATCTTATTATAAACAGTTATGAAAATTACATTATCATTCAAGATAATGGTAAGGGAATGAATCGGGATGATATTGAAAATAAATGGCTGTTCGTTGCTCATTCAGAAAAAAAAGATAGTGATAAGGTATATGCTGGTTCTAAAGGAATAGGTCGTTTTTCTTGTGATAGATTAGGAACTAAGCTTAATCTTATTAGTCATAAAGATGATGAAATAAGTGAATTAGAAATTGATTGGGGTGAATTCGAAAAGGATTCTCTAACAAAATTTGAGGAGTTGGATGTCACATATACTAGCTTAGATGTAGTCGAAAATAGCTTTATTCAAAAATCAGGGACTATCTTAACCATCTCTAAATTAAGAGAGACTTGGGACTTAAATAGAGTTAATAAGGTTATATCGGCGCTTCAAAGACTTGTAAATCCATTTGTAGATGATGGTAAAATAAAGATTAATGTTAAGTATATTTCATCCTCCTCAGGAATTGCTGAGTTGGATGAGTATATTAGTAATAATATTGCTTCCGTTTTAGATAAAAAAACAATTTATATTGAGTGTGAAATAAAAGAAAAGGAAATTAGTATCACACTATATGATCAAGAAAAGATAATTTATTCTTTTAAAATCGAGAATTATACAATTTTAAAAGATATTTATTTCAAAATTTATTATTTAAGTACAGCAGCAAAGAACAATTTTACAAGAATAATGAAGACGGAACCTAAAAACTATGGGTCGATTTTCTTATATAAAAATAATTTTAGAATTTTCCCATACGGAGAGGTTGATTTTGATGCTTTTGGATTAAACTTACGTAAGACCCAAGGTTTTAATCGATATTTAGGACATAGGGAGTTGCTAGGCTGGATTAACATAACAGATTCTGAAAATCATTTTAATGAAGTTACATCTCGTGATAGAGGATTTGTTACGAATTCTTATACTATAGAATTTGAAAAAGTATATATGGAACTCGTTCATAGACCATTAGAATCCTATATGCAGTTGATAAAGTTTGGAAATAGTGATATTGATGAGATAGAAACCGATGACACTGATGCTATCCAAAAGCTGATTCAAAGATTTAAAAAGTATAAGTTTGTCGTTGCTCCAAGAGTCTATGAACTTCCGAAAATCGCACAACCACTAGAAAAAAAATTTGATCTACTTGATGATATAAATACAAGTCTTTCTGAAAAAAAAGAGATTCAAAAAAATTTGAAAAAAGCTACTATAGAGTTAAGAAAAGAAAATGAAGAAGTAAAAAAAGAAAAACAAAAAATTGATAAAGAGAACAGCCGTTTAAAAAATGAAATCAAGATTAAGGAAAAGATAATTTCAAACGAGAAACCGGCTCGACAAGAAATGCTATTTCATGAGTTAGGTAAAGCAAGTAAGGAATTAAATGCTACCTTAAAAAAAATGATTCGATTAATGAGTCCGGAAGAATATAAAAAGTTTTCAAATTCAATTTATAAAATAAGAAGGACATCTGATAAACTATCCTCAATAAAAAAACAAATATTACGATTAAATTTTGAATCTTTCAGTAATTTTGAAAGAATAGAATTAAAGTCGTACATAAAGAGTTATGTTGATAATCTAATTGATGATACAGTAAAATTAAACGTTAACTTGGGAACTGGAGAATTATATCAAAATATCAATGTTTATGATTTTGGGACTCTACTTGATAATTTAATAATTAATGCTCAGGATCAAAATGCAAAAGACATACATATTTATTTTGATGAAAATAATAAAACGATGCACTTTTCTTCAGATACAGGACCAATTAGTATTGAGCCTATTGAAAATATATTTAACATTGGAGTATCATCAAAACGCAGAGGGACAGGATTAGGTATGTATATCTGTCAGCAAATTTGTAAGGATTTTAATTGGAAGATATCAGTTCACCAACTAAATAATAACATAGTTGATTTTCAAATTGAGTTTAGCGAGGTTTAAATTGAGACAAGAAATTAATATTTTGTGGTTAGAAGATGATTTAACATCAGATGCGCATAGTAATAGAAAAGAACTTGTAGAAGAAATTTTAGAATATAAAGGTTATGAGGCTCAGATTGTCGAGCATAGAACATTTGAAGAAGCGAAAATAGAGTTAGATTCAATTAAAAGATATGACTTCTTTATTTCAGATTTCAACTTAGATTCTTCTGAAACCGGTTTGAACTATCTTGAGGAAATAAGATATAAAAATGGATTCAAACAATTTGTTATTTTATATTCTAATAATGACTATAATACTATAAAATCAGATGTTATTAATATTCTACAACAAAAGAATCTAGATATTTTTTCAAATTTCACTTTCTTTTCTGTTTCTGATAGTTTAGAAGAAAAACATTTTGAAGATGCAATTGATGTTATTCTTTGCCGTTGGGACGAATTAAATGCAATTCGTGGAAGATTCATGTGCGAAAATGCAGAAATTGAACATTTATTACGAGAAAAACTAGATGACAATGATCAAAATCATTCTTATAGAAAATTATTTGAGGATTTTTTTAGAAAAAAAGTCAAACTAAATAGGCCCAACTTAACACGTGACAAAAAAAATAAGTATGAGTCTTTAAAACAAAGATGGTCCGATCTAATTGATAAAAGAAATGCCCTTGCACATGTAGAAGAAGGGTTTACATCCAAGGAAGGATACTATATTTGTTCACTTAAAGATGCCTCTATAAAAATTATGGAAAGCAACTTGGATGAAGAACGTCGTAATTTAGTATCTTTGAAAAAAGATATAATAGATTTTTTGAATAAAACTTACTACTAATTTTTAGAAAGCAGGTTACTACATGACAAATTCTGTAAGTTCGAACCGACCTGAGA
>CAURHZ010000159.1:0-4380 GCA_963524345.1 uncultured Streptococcus sp. | reverse complement strand
TGGGATAGACTTTCTGAATGGTTTATTGGGCAATTCTATTTTACCAAGACTATCGTAACCATGCAAAAAAAGCAACGGCAAATCCGTTGTTTTTTTGGAAATAAGGGACTATTGTCCCAGCCTCTTCTTTTCTATCAAACTGAACGCATTCCAAACCAGTCTTTTTTTGAGTTTTTTGATAAAATAGTACTATCAGTGAAAAGGATGGAAGCATGACTAAGAAAATTGTAGCTATTTGGGCCCAGGATGAAGAGGGTGTGATTGGGAAGGACAATCGTTTGCCTTGGTATTTGCCAGCAGAATTGCAACACTTCAAAGAAACAACTCTGAATCATGCTATCTTGATGGGGCGTGTGACCTTTGATGGAATGGGACGTCGTCTGCTTCCAAAACGGGAAACCTTAATTTTAACACGTAACCCGGAAGAAAAGCTAGACGGAGTTGCTACTTTTCATGATGTCCAGTCTGTTCTGGACTGGTATCAGGGTCAAGACAAGAATCTCTATATTATCGGTGGAAAGCAGATTTTTCAGGCTTTTGAACCCTATTTGGATGAAGTCATTGTCACTCAAATCCATGCTCGGGTTGAGGGAGATACCTATTTTCCTGAAGAGTTTGACTTGTCTCTTTTTGAGACGATTTCAAGCAAATCCTATACCAAAGATGAGAAAAATCCTTATGATTTTACCATCCAATACCGCAAGAGAAAGGAAGTCTAATGGAACGTAGTATATTTGGTTTTTTCACAGCCATGCTGTGTTTGGTCTGCTTGCTTGCAGGAGCACAGGCTTTTCGTAAAAAGCGCTATGGACTTTCTGTCCTGCTCTGGTTAAATGCCTTTACCAATTTGGTCAATAGTATCCATGCTTTTTATATGACCTTATTTTAGATAGAATGACAGTATAGAATAGAACGGAAGGAAATCATGCCTACAAATAGGAATAATGATATGATGGTTTATTGCTCATTTTGTGGCAAAAGCCAAGAAGAAGTACAAAAAATAATCGCAGGTAACAACGCCTTTATCTGTAATGAATGTGTGGAGTTGGCCCAGGAAATCATTCGGGAAGAGTTGGCTGAGGAAGTCTTGGCAGACTTGTCTGAAGTGCCAAAACCAATCGAACTCCTCCATATCTTGAATCACTATGTAATCGGTCAAGATCGTGCCAAACGTGCTTTAGCAGTAGCAGTATACAACCACTACAAACGCATCAATTTCCACGATACGCGTGAAGAGTCAGAAGATGTGGATTTGCAGAAGTCAAACATCTTGATGATTGGCCCAACTGGTTCTGGGAAAACTTTCTTGGCCCAGACCTTGGCTAAGAGCTTGAATGTGCCTTTTGCGATTGCGGATGCAACAGCTCTGACTGAGGCTGGTTATGTGGGTGAGGACGTAGAAAATATCCTCCTCAAACTCTTGCAGGCTGCTGATTTTAATATCGAGCGTGCAGAGCGTGGCATTATCTACGTGGATGAAATTGACAAGATTGCCAAGAAGAGCGAGAATGTCTCTATCACACGTGATGTTTCTGGTGAAGGGGTGCAACAAGCCCTTCTCAAGATTATCGAGGGAACTGTTGCTAGCGTACCGCCTCAAGGTGGACGTAAGCATCCACAACAAGAGATGATTCAAGTGGATACTAAAAATATCCTCTTCATCGTGGGTGGTGCCTTTGATGGTATTGAAGAAATCGTCAAACAACGTCTGGGTGAAAAAGTCATCGGATTTGGTCAAAATAACAAGGCGATTGATGAAAATAGCTCTTATATGCAAGAAATCATAGCAGAAGATATTCAAAAATTTGGGATTATCCCTGAGTTGATTGGACGCTTACCTGTTTTTGCGGCTCTTGAGCAATTGACGGTTGATGATTTGGTTCGTATCTTGAAGGAACCAAGAAATGCCTTGGTCAAACAATACCAAACCTTGCTTTCTTATGATGATGTTGAGTTGGAATTTGACGACGAAGCCCTTCAAGAGATTGCTAATAAAGCCATCGAACGCAAGACAGGTGCGCGTGGTCTTCGCTCCATCATAGAAGAAACCATGCTAGATGTCATGTTTGAAGTACCGAGTCAGGAAAATGTGAAATTGGTTCGCATCACTAAAGAAGCTGTCGATGGAACGGATAAACCAATCCTAGAAACAGCCTAGAGGTGACTATGGAACTTAATACACATAATGCTGAAATCTTGCTCAGTGCGGCTAATAAATCCCACTACCCACAGGATGAACTTCCAGAGATTGCTCTAGCAGGACGTTCAAATGTTGGTAAATCTAGCTTTATCAACACAATGCTGAACCGCAAGAATCTAGCCCGAACATCAGGTAAACCTGGTAAAACCCAGCTTCTTAATTTCTTTAACATTGACGACAAGATGCGCTTTGTGGATGTTCCTGGTTATGGCTATGCCCGTGTTTCTAAAAAGGAACGTGAAAAGTGGGGGCGAATGATAGAGGAGTACTTAACGACTCGGGAAAATCTCCGTGCAGTGGTCAGTCTAGTTGACCTTCGTCATGATCCGTCAGCAGATGATGTGCAGATGTACGAATTTCTCAAGTATTATGAGATTCCAGTCATCATTGTGGCAACCAAGGCGGACAAGATTCCTCGTGGTAAATGGAACAAGCATGAATCAGCAATCAAAAAGAAATTAAACTTTGACCCAAGTGACGACTTTATCCTCTTTTCATCTGTCAACAAGGCAGGGATGGATGAGGCTTGGGATGCAATCTTAGAAAAATTGTGAGGAAAAGAAAATGGCAAAAACAATTCATACAGATAAGGCCCCAAAGGCTATCGGACCATATGTTCAAGGAAAAATCGTTGGCAACCTTTTGTTTGCTAGCGGTCAAGTGCCCCTATCTCCTGAAACTGGGGAAATCGTTGGAGAAACGATCCAAGAACAGACAGAACAAGTCTTGAAAAACATCGGTGCTATTTTGGCTGAAGCAGGAACAGATTTTGACCATGTTGTCAAAACAACTTGCTTCTTGAGCGATATGAACGACTTTGTTCCTTTTAACGAGGTTTACCAAACGGCCTTTAAAGAGGAATTCCCAGCTCGTTCAGCTGTGGAGGTAGCTCGTCTTCCTCGTGATGTAAAAGTCGAAATCGAAGTCATCGCAGAGATTGGATAAGCTAGTTGAAGTTTGGTGTTGCCAAACTTCTTTTGATATAAGGAGAAAAAGATGACAAAGAAACAACTTCACTTGGTGATTGTAACAGGGATGAGTGGCGCAGGGAAAACAGTTGCCATTCAGTCCTTCGAAGATTTGGGATATTTCACTATTGATAATATGCCGCCAGCCCTCTTGCCTAAGTTTTTGCAGTTGGTGGAAACAAAGGAAGACGACCATAAGTTGGCTTTGGTAGTGGATATGCGTAGCCGTTCTTTCTTCTCAGAGATTCAAGCTGTTTTGGATGAGTTGGAAAATAAGGAAGAACTGGACTTTAAAATCCTCTTTTTGGATGCAGCCGATAAGGAATTGGTCGCTCGTTACAAGGAAACCAGACGGAGTCACCCATTAGCAGCAGATGGACGGATTTTAGATGGAATCAAGCTAGAGCGTGAACTCTTGGCGCCTTTGAAAAATATGAGCCAAAATGTGGTGGATACGACTGAACTTACTCCTCGTGAGCTGCGTAAAACCATTGCAGAGCAGTTTTCAGATCAAGAACAAGCCCAGTCTTTCCGTATCGAAGTCATGTCTTTCGGCTTTAAATATGGAATCCCGATTGATGCAGATTTAGTCTTTGATGTCCGATTCTTGCCAAATCCCTATTATCTTCCAGAACTGCGTAATCAAACGGGTGTGGATGAACCAGTTTATGACTATGTCATGAATCATCCTGAGTCAGAAGACTTTTATCAACATTTATTGGCCTTAATTGAGCCGATTTTGCCAAGTTACCAAAAGGAAGGTAAGTCTGTTTTGACTATTGCCATGGGTTGTACGGGTGGACAACACCGTAGTGTGGCCTTTGCTAAACGCTTGGCGCAGGACTTATCCAAGACTTGGCCTGTCAATGAAGGGCATCGCGACAAAGACCGAAGAAAGGAAACGGTAAACCGTTCATGAGAAAACCAAAGATAACGGTGATTGGTGGAGGAACTGGGATTCCTGTCATTCTAAAAAGTCTGCGGGAAAAAGATGTGGAAATCGCTGCTATCGTAACGGTGGCGGATGATGGTGGTTCATCAGGTGAACTCCGAAAAAATATGCAACAATTGACACCGCCAGGTGATCTTCGCAATGTCCTTGTGGCCATGTCGGATATGCCTAAGTTTTATGAAAAGGTCTTTCAATACCGCTTTTCTGAGGATGCGGGAGCCTTTGCTGGCCATCCATTGGGTAATCTCATCATTGCAGGT
>CAURHZ010000158.1:0-4422 GCA_963524345.1 uncultured Streptococcus sp. | reverse complement strand
GGATGTCAATTTGAATGGCTTAACTACTCCAGCTGAGGTGCAAAAAGGTGTGGCCTGGCAATACAGGTTTCAAGGTCTGGGATACTCGCTATGCTAAGATTGGGATCGGTATCTGTTGGGATCAATGGTTCCCTGAAACAGCCCGCTGTCTTGCATTGAATGGGGCAGAATTGCTCTTTTATCCTACAGCCATCGGTTCAGAGCCAATTTTGGATACGGATAGTTGTGGTCATTGGCAACGTACCATGCAAGGACACGCAGCAGCAAATATTGTTCCAGTTATTGCAGCCAATCGTTATGGATTAGAGGAAGTCACTCCAAGTGAGGAAAATGGTGGACAGAGTTCCAGTCTTGACTTCTACGGTTCATCCTTTATGACGGATGAAACAGGAGCTATTCTAGAACGAGCTGAAAGACAAGAAGAAGCTGTTCTGTTAGCAACTTATGACCTAGACAAGGGAGCAAGTGAACGCCTAAACTGGGGTCTATTTCGAGATAGAAGACCCGAAATGTATCAACGCATTACGGACTAGTAGGGGAGAAATGAGAGATTCATTCTGCTAGACTCGTTTTCACTAGCAACTATAAGGATACTATGTTGTCTAGTAAGTGGATTTTATATTTTAACCCTCTAAGGCTTTCTCGCGTTTTTATGCGAGGAGCTTTTCTGTTTAAGCTTTATCAATAAAACATGCTATAATAGTTGCAGAAAGGTTGGTATTTATGGCTAGGATATTGATTATTGAAGACAATAGTGACATTCAAGAGATTTTACGAACACTTCTTACTGAGGAGCATGAGGTGATTCAAGCCTTTTCCGGTACAGAAGGAATCATGCGTTTTGACCAAGGTGGGATTGAACTCGTTTTGCTAGATATCATGCTTCCTGGGAAAAATGGGGATCAGGTTTTAAAAGCCATCAGGGAACAAAGTCAAATTCCAGTCATTATGCTAACGGCTTTGAGCGATAAGAAGTTAATCAGTCAATACCTCTTAGACGGTGCCAATGATTACATAGTCAAACCTTTTGATTTGGACGAAGTCTTTGCCAGAGTTACTGTTCAATTACGCCAAAGTGCAGAAAAACAGCCTATGGAAATAGGAAAAACTGAAAATCTGCCACAAAACTTGAAAAATATCCAGTTTGATGCAGAAAGTTTTGAAATCAAAAATAGTCAGGAAACGATTCGCCTTGCCAAGAAAGAATGCTTGATTCTCCAAACTCTCCTCAAATATCCAAAGAAAATTTTCACCAAGGAAGAACTTTATGAATTGGTCTGGGAGGATAGCTACCTACCTGGAGATAATACCCTCAATACGCATTTGAGTAATCTTCGTAAAAAATTAAACCAGCTTGACCCAAATCAAGAATATATTGAAACCATCTGGGGCGTTGGGGTAAGATTAAAAGGAGACAAGCAATGACCTACATGATAATTTTTGTCCTACTAGTACTCCTAATTATTTTATCGATTGCATTGATTCGCTACCATCTAGCACTTAAAAACTTGAGTCAACAGATTGAAGACAAGATTCTCACAGGTAGTATGAAAAGAGTCGGAGTCAGCATTTTTTCCAAACATTTTTTACATCTCTACCAGCAAATTGAAAATCTATTTCAAGAAGTGGAACAATCTCGGTTGGTGATGAAAAGGGAAAAGCACACTCTGGATATGGCCATCAGCAATATCGCCCATGATATTCGGACGCCTCTGACTATCGCTTCAGGCTACACCCAACAATTGATAAAAACTCCTGAAAACAAAGCAGAAACCTTACAAAAAATAGCCCAGCATCTTGATTTAGTTTCTAAACGTTTAGAGGCACTCCTAGAATATCGTCGGTTGATGGAAGGAGCTGTCAAACCGAAACTGGAAGAAGTGGACCTTTCAGCTTTTATCATCAAGAAGACTTTGGCTTATTATGATGTTTTTCAGGCGGCAAATATCACGCTTGATTTTAAGTTTGAAGCTGGTTTAAAAATGAGGACTGATGAAGACTTACTGGATCGAATTTTACAAAATTTGCTTGGAAATGTCCTCAAGCATGGCAAGGAAGAAGCGCGGCTATCTTTGAGAAAGGAAAAGGAACAGCTTGTCTTAGAGATTGCAAACCTTGTCAAACAACCCATCAAAAGAATAGAAAATCTCAGCAACCGTTTTTATTCTGAAAATCTATCAGACACGGAAGAATCCTCTGGTTTAGGCCTTTATATCACTGAGGAATTATGTCATCTTCTCGGTGCAGAAATGAAACTAAGCACAGATGGGCAATGGTTGTCAGTTTTCATTTACTTTTAACGAAAAGAAACCTCCTCTGTAGGCTAGAGGAGGTCTTTTTTATAGACTTTTCTTTTTGAAAACTGTCAGTCCACCTAGATTAAAGATTACAATAACAGCTAAGCTAACTATAAGTGTGTAGAAAATTGATTCACTATTAGCAGTCATAGCATAGAAAAATTGCAACGATAAATATGGTAAAATTTTGATATTTGGAAAAATGAGCATTGGCATAGAAAGTAAGATAGAGCTGACAAAATAACCAATAAATACCGCAATATAAGAATGACTAACATAGAGAATGAAGGAAACAATGGAAAGCCAAGCAAGGAGGCAAAGAAATTGAAGGAAAATGGTTACCAGTAGATTGCCAATAAAGCCATCAGGCATAGTTCCAAATCCATTTAAGATAGTTGCTGGAATAAAGGCAATTACAAGACAGATGATGACTTGTAAAAGTGCAATACAAGCCAATACAAAGGCTTTGGCTAGAAAAAACTCGGTACGAGAGACACCCACTGTTAAATTATTTTTATAGAGTTTACCGATTAAATCAACTCCAAGAACGAGACAAGCTAGAATGATGCAGAGAAAAACGAGGTTTGAACCTTGACTAGATGCGTTGATCAGGGCTTGTACACCATTCCAACCTTGGGTTGGAATTTCTGGTTCTTCTGTCTGGATTGCCATCAGATGACCCGTAGCTCCTATACTTGCACCCATTAGCATGAGAGCAAAGAGAATGACCTCTGTAATCCAAAAACCTTTGGAACGGAAAAGACGGTAAAAGTCTGCTTGAATGGTATGTATCATGATTTTCCTCCTATTCGACCAATTGAGTGAAGTATTCTTCTAGGTTTTGACGGGCGTAGTAAATCTCGTCAATGTCAACATCTGCCAAGGTTAATTCCTTGAGAATCTGTTTGACATCTTGTTCCTGACCAAAGATGTGAATTTCGTTTTCAGGATTAACAACCTTGAACTGGAGCTGGATTTGTTCTTTCAATACTTGACAAGCTTTCTCTTGATCAGCTGTCTTAAGGACAATATAATCCTCACTTAGTGTTTCAAATTCAGCTTTACTGATTTCACGGATAATCTTACCTTGATCTAAAATACCAAAACGATTTGCTACGAGATAGAGTTCTGACAAGATATGGCTAGAGATGAGAATGGTTATTCCTTTTTCTTGATTGAGCCGTTGAATCATTAGTCGAAATTCTTTGATACCGATTGGGTCGAGACCGTTGATAGGTTCATCTAAGATTAGGAAGTCTGGTTTGGATAGGAGGGCAATGGCAATACCAAGTCTTTGTTTCATTCCTAGCGAGAAATCACGAAAGACTTTCTTACCTGTATCTGGCAAACCTACATAGTCAAGCGTTTCTCGAATGACTTGATCAGCATTTGGAATATGTCTAATCATACAATAATATTTCAGATTTTGATAGGCTGTTAAGTGATTATGAGCTACAGGTGATTCGATCACTGAACCTACTCGAGATAGAGCCCTGGTCCACTCATTTTCCGATTGACTAGAAAAGAGGGAAACAGTTCCTTTATCCGCAAACAGTAGTTGCGTAATAATTTTTATTAAGGTGGTCTTCCCAGCTCCGTTCTTTCCGATAAGTCCATAAATATCTCCCTCTCTTATCGTTAGATGAAGATCCTGAAGGATAGCTTGTTTGTCAAAGTTTTTGGACAATCCATGAATGTCAAGTACTGTTTTCATGATTCTCTCCTTTTGATTGATTTTGATAATTTTAGTATAAAGCATAGAAATCAAAGAAAGCTCAAGCATTTCTAAAGAGTTTCTAAAGTTTTAGGAATTCTTAAATATCAAAACCCAGTTGATATGAACTGGGCTTCTTAATTATAAAATATATTTCTCAATCGCATGCGCAACGCCGTCTTCTTCGTTGCTTGCTGTAACGTCATCAGCTAGGGATTTGACATAATCGCTGGCATTTCCCATTGCAATGCCAAGTCCTGCAAACTGGAGCATTTCGATATCGTTATTGGCATCGCCCATGGCCATGATTTCTGATGGCTTGATATTCAAAATATCTGCTAGTCGAGAAAGAGCGGTAGCCTTTGTCGTACCAAGTGGCATAGCTTCATAAATGACAGGCTGCGAACGAAC